>JAKLLM010000051.1 GCA_023150125.1 Zoogloea sp. | reverse complement strand
CGCCCGGCCGAGGTCATCAGCCTGCGCAGCGAGGCCCCGGCCGCGGCCGCCACGCCGCGCAGCCCCGAGCCCGCACCGGCCCCGGCCGCGCCCCAGCTGCGCGACGAGCTCGACACCGACCTGCTGCCGATCTTCCTCGACGAAGGCAGCGAGCTCCTCGACCAGCTCGGCACCGCGCTGCACAACTGGCGCACCGCGCCCGACGAGGCGGCCCACCCGGCCGGCATCGCGCGCCTGCTGCACACCCTCAAGGGCAGCGCCCGGATGGTCGGCGCGATGAGCCTCGGCCAGAGCATCCACGACCTCGAGACCCGCCTCGAAAGGGCACGCCACCAGGGCGACGCCGGCCTCGAGATCATCGACGAGCTCGAAACCGCCCTCGACCAGACCCGCCAGACCCTCGACAACCTGGCCATGCCCGAGGCGGCCCAGCCCGCCCCGGCCACCGCCAGCGCCGAAACCGCGATCCAGGTCGAGGAAGCCGCCCCCGCCCAGCCCGGCGACATCGCCGCCCAGGCCGCCCGCACCCAGCTGCGGGTCGAATCCGGCCGCATCGACCAGTTCGTCAACGAAGCCGGCGAGATCAGCATCGCCCGCACCCGCATCGAGGGCGAGCTGCGCACCCTGCGCCGCTCCCTGCTCGACCTCACCGAGAACGTCATCCGCCTGCGCAACCAGCTGCGCGAGGTCGAGATCCAGGCCGACACCCAGATGCAGTCGCGCCTCTCGCAGGTCGAGACCCATCACACCGAGTTCGACCCCCTGGAAATGGACCGCTACACGCGCCTCCAGGAGCTCACCCGGATGATGGCCGAGAGCGTCGGCGACGTGACCACGGTGCAGCAGAACCTGCTCAAGAACCTCGACGGCGCCGAAGTGGCCCTCCACGCCCAGTCGCGCATGACCCGCGAGCTCCAGCAGTCGCTGATGCACGTGCGCATGGTGCCCTTCGACAGCCTCGCCGAGCGCCTCTACCGCCTGGTCCGCCAGACCGCCAAGGAGCTCGGCCGGCGTGCCAACCTCGACATCATCGGCGGCCAGATCGAAATCGACCGCAGCGTGCTCGAGGCGATGACCGCGCCCCTCGGCCACCTGGTGCGCAACGCCGTCGCCCACGGCATCGAGCCGCCCGAAGTGCGCCGTGCCGCCGGCAAGCCCGAGATCGGCCAGATCACCCTCAAGGTCACCCACGAGGGCAGCGACGTCGTCATCGAGTTCCGCGACGACGGCGCAGGCCTCGACTTTGCCCGGATCCGCGCCCAGGCCATCGCCAACGGCCTGATCAAGGCCGACGAGGAGACCGACGAAAAGCGCCTCACCAACCTTATCTTCGTGCCCGGCTTCAGCACCGCCAGCCTCTCCAGCCTAGCCGGCCGGGGTGTCGGCATGGACGTCGTGAAGAGCGAGACCGCCGCCGTCGGTGGCCGCATCAGCATCTCCACCGAACCTGGCCAGGGCACCACCTTCCGCATCAACCTGCCCCTCACGCTGGCGGTGGCCCAGGCCCTGCTGGTGCGCTCCGGCGGCCGCACCTTCGCGATCCCCTCGTCGATGGTGGCCCAGGTGCTCGAGCTCAAGGCCACGGCCCTCGACGAGATCCGCAACAACCGCGGCACCGAGTGGATGGGCGAGCACTTCAGCTACCGCTACCTGCCGCGCCTGCTGGGCGACTTCGAATCCCAGCCCCAGGCAGACCGCTTCAACTGGGTGCTGCTGCTGCGCGCCGGCAGCGAGACCCTGGCCCTGCACGTCGACAGCCTGCGCGGCAACCAGGAAATCGTCGTCAAGAACGCCGGCCCCCAGTACGCCCGGATGGTCGGCTTCTCCGGTGCCACGGTGCTCGGCGACGGCGAGATCGTGCTGATCCTCAACCCGGTCGCCCTGGCCGGCCGCAGCCCTGCTGCCGCCGACGACGGCCCGGTGACGCCGATGGCCGCCTCGGCCCCCAGCCAGCCCACCGTGATGGTCGTCGACGACTCCCTCACCGTGCGCAAGATCACCGGCCGCCTGCTGGAACGCGAAGGCTACCGCGTGGTCACGGCCAAGGATGGCGTCGCCGCCCTCGAACAGCTCCTAAGCCTGCGCCCCGACGTGATCATCGCCGACATCGAGATGCCGCGCATGGACGGTTTCGACCTGACGCGCAACATCCGCGCCGACATGCGCCTCAAGGCCGTGCCGATCATCATGATCACCTCCCGCACCGCCGAGAAGCACAAGCGCTATGCCGAGGAGATCGGCGTCAACCACTACCTGGGCAAGCCCTACGACGAAGACGTGCTGCTCGAGCTGATCCGCGGCTTCGTCGAGCACGGGCCGGCCTGATCCACGCACCAGGCGTCGCTTTCCTGCGGGCAGGCCGCCGGCTTGGCTATAATTAAATGTTTTCCAGCCTGGCCACCCCATGAATCTGCTCTTCGAAGAGGATGGTGCCTTCAAGACCGGCACCATCCTGACTGACAACGACGCCTCCCTGCAGGTGGAAACGCCCCACGGCAAGCGCCTCAAACTGAAGAGCAACCATGTTCTGATGCGTTTCGCCCAGCCCTCGGCGGGCGAACTGCTGCAACGCGCCGAAGCCGAGGCCGAAGGCCTCGACACCGAATTCCTGTGGGAAGTCTGCGGCGGCGACGAATTCGCCTTCATCGACTTCGCCCGCGAATACTTCGGCCACGAACCCAGCCCGGTCGAGTCGGCGTCGGTGCTGCTGCGCCTCCACGCTGCGCCGATCTACTTCCACCGCAAGGGTCGCGGCCGCTTCCGCAAGGCCCCCGCCGAGATCCTCCAGGCCGCCCTCGCCGGCCTCGAGAAAAAGAAGCAGCAGGCCGCCGCCATCGAACGCATGCGCGACGAACTGCTCGCCGGCACCCTGCCCGAAGAGCTCCGCCCCCTGCTCCGCCAGCTGCTCTACAAGCCCGACCGCAACCGCCTCGAGACCAAGGCCCTCGAAGCCGCCGGCGCCGAAAGCGGCAAGTCCGCCGCCCGGCTGTTCCTCGACTGCGGCGCGCTGGCGTCCACCCACGAGCTGCACTTCGACCGCTTCCTGTTCGAATACTTCCCCACCGGCACCGGCTTCCCGCCGGTCGAGCCCCCCGCCGAGCCGGCCGACCTCCCGCTGGCGGCAGTACGCGCCTTCTCCATCGACGACGCCGCCACCACCGAGATCGACGACGCCTTCTCGATCACCCCCACCGACGCCGGCTGGCGTGTCGGCATCCACATCGCCGCGCCGGGCATCGGCTTCGGCCGCGAGTCCGCCCTCGACGCCATCGCCCGCGAACGCCTGTCCACGGTGTACATGCCGGGCAACAAGATCACGATGCTCCCCGAGGACATCGTCGCCCGCTTCACCCTCGGCGAAGGCCGCGACTGCCCGGCCCTGTCGCTCTACCTCGAAGTCAGCCGCGACCTCATCGTCACCGGCCACAGCTCGCGCATCGAGCGCGTGCCGGTGGTCGCCAACCTGCGCCACCACGACATCGAACCGGTATTCAACGAGACCACCCTCACCGAGGGCGGCCCCGACTTCCCCTGGAAGGCCGAGCTCACGCTGCTGTGGGAGCTCGCCACCGTGCTCGAAGCCGGCCGCGGCAAGCCCTCCGCCAACCAGAACCAGGTCGACTTCAACTTCAGCGTCGACTGGGCTCAGACCACCGCCGACGGCCCCGGCCGCGTCGAGATCGGCCGGCGCTCCCGCGGCTCCCCCCTCGACAAGCTGGTGGCCGAGCTGATGATCGCCGCCAACAGCACCTGGGGCAAAGCCCTCGCCGAGGCCGACATCCCGGCCCTGTACCGGGCCCAGACCGGCGGCAAGGTGCGCATGACCACTGCCGCCGCGCCCCACGAAGGCCTCGGCGTCGACTGCTACGCCTGGTCCAGCTCGCCGCTGCGCCGCTACGTCGACCTGGTCAACCAGTGGCAGCTCATTGCCTGGCTGAAAGGCGAAGCCCCGCCCTTCCCGCCCAAGTCCGCCGACCTGATCGCGGCGATGCGCGACTTCGAGCTCACCTACGCTGCCTACGCCGAGTTCCAGCGCGGCATGGAGCGCTACTGGTGCCTGCGCTGGCTGCGTCAGGCCGGTCACCCGCAGATGAGCGCCCGCGTGCTGCGCGAGAGCCTGGTCCGCCTCGAGGCCATTCCGCTGATCTTCAAGCTGCCCTCGATGCCCACCCTGCCGCCGGGCACCCGCGTCCAGCTGGCCATCGACAGCACCGACCTGGTCGACATCGAAGTCCGCGCCACTTACCTGGAAACCCTGGCCGAGGCCACCGGCGATGCGATCGAGGAGATCGACGAAGCCGACCTGCCGAGCGGCCGACACCGCCTCGGCCCCGCCGGCAGCCGCCTGACCGCCCGGCAAGCCCCCATGCAGGCCCCGCGCAAGCCGCCCCTCGTCCAGCCCACACCCCCTGCCCCGCCCGTGCCGTCGGGCGGCTTCGCCTGGCCGACCTTCACCGGCGCCACGGCACGCTATGCCCTGGAATGGGGGGTCGGCCTGTCGCTGCTGCTGCATGCGATCCTGCTGTCCGTCCATTTCGTGATGCCCGACCCGGATCAGTTCAAGGGCAAGAGCAAAGGCCTCGAGGTGGTGCTGGTCAACTCCCGCCACGCTCAGCGGCCGGACCAGGCCGACCTCCTCGCCCAGGCCAACCTCGACGGCGGCGGCACCAACGACAAGCAGAAGGCCACCCTGGCCACGCCGCTGCCGCCCCAGGAGCAATCCCGGCTCGGCAATGGCCTCATCGAAGCCCAGCGCCGCAGCGAGCAGGCCCAGGCGCCCCAGATGCAGGCCATGACGGCCAGGCAGGGCAAGACCGCCATCGCCGTCGACACCCAGCAGGTCACGCCCAGCGAGGCACCGCGCCAGGTATCGGGCTACGACCTGATGGACAGCGCCGCCGCAGTGGCACGCATCGAGGCCCAGATCGACAAGGACCTCATGGACTACGCCTCGCGGCCGCGCAAGAAGTTCATCGGCGCCCGCACCCAGGAGTACCGCTTCGCCCAGTACGCCGAGGACTGGCGCCAGAAGATCGAGCGCGTCGGCACCCTCAACTACCCCGAGGCGGCGCGCGGCAAGCTGTATGGCAGCCTGCTCCTGTCGGTCACCATCGGCGCCGACGGCAATGTGCAGAACATCGAGATCCAGCGCTCCTCCGGCCACAAGGTGCTCGACGAGGCCGCCCGCCGCATCGTCCAGCTGGCCGCCCCCTACCCCGCGTTTCCGCCGGACATCCGCAAGGACACCGATGTGATCGAGATCACCCGCACCTGGACCTTCACCAACGCGGACATGGTCAAGACCAGCTCCCGCGAGAAGGACTGACGGCCGATGAGCCGGCTCTGGCACTGGGTCCGCCGCGGCCTGCTGGCGGTCGTGCTGCTGTTCGTGGCCTACCAGCTGTGGCTGCTCGGCCACGTGCTGTGGTGGAAATGGGTTCCCCCCGCCGAGACCAGCTTCATGAGCCTGCGCCTCGACGAGCTCACCAGCGGCAAGCCCGACGCCGAGCTGCATTACCGCTGGGTGCCCTACGACAAGATCTCGATCCACCTCAAGCGGGCGGTGATCGCCGCCGAGGACGACAAGTTCATCGACCACGAAGGCTTCGACTGGGAAGGCATCCAGAAGGCCATCGAGAAAAACCAGAAGAAAGGCCGCATGGTGGCCGGCGGCTCGACGATCAGCCAGCAGCTGGCCAAGAACCTCTTCCTGTCGCCGGCCCGCAGCTACTTCCGCAAGGCCGAGGAAGCCATCATCACCGTGATGATCGAAACCCTGTGGGACAAGCGGCGCATCCTCGAGGTCTATCTCAACGTGGTCGAGTGGGGCAACGGTATCTTCGGCTGCGAGGCCGCCGCCCAGCGCTACTACCGCATCCCGGCCGCCCAGCTGGCCCCGGCCCAGGCCGCCCGGCTGGCGGTGATGCTGCCCAACCCGCGCAAGTACGAAAAGAGCTACGGCCCCCGCCTGGCCGCCCACGCCGCACGCATCCAGGGCCGCATGCAGTACTCCGAGGTGCCCTAGCGGCGCCGGCGCCGGCACGGAGCGACGCATCGGCCCCTGCCCTAAAAATGGGCAATGGAGTAGAATGTCGCGCTTTTCCCCCGCCGTACAAGCCGATGCAATTCGCCGGATTCACCTTGCGAAACAATCTGTTCGTCGCGCCCATGGCCGGCGTGACGGACCGTCCTTTCCGCCAGCTCTGCAAGAAAATGGGCGCGGGGCTCGCCGTCTCCGAGATGGTCACCTCCAACTCCCTGCTCTACGGCAGCGCCAAGACCCAGCGGCGCGCCAACCACGACGGCGAGGCCGACCCGATCTCCGTGCAGATCGCCGGCGCCGACCCGGCGATGATGGCCGAAGCCGCCCGCCACAACATCGACCGCGGCGCCCAGATCATCGACATCAACATGGGCTGCCCGGCCAAGAAGGTCTGCAACGTGATGGCCGGCTCGGCGCTGATGCAGGACGAACCGCTGGTCGCCCGCATCCTCGAGGCCGTCGTCGGCGCCGCCGGCAACACGCCGGTCACGCTCAAGTTCCGCACCGGCTGGAACAAGGCCAACAAGAACGCCGCCACCGTCGCCCGCATTGCCGAGGAGTCGGGCATCCAGCTGATCGCCATCCACGGCCGCACCCGCGCCTGCCAGTACATGGGCGACGCCGAGTACGACACCATCGCCGACGTGAAGACCCGCGTGCGCATCCCGCTGATCGCCAACGGCGACATCACCACGCCGCAGAAGGCCAAGTTCGTGCTCGACTACACCGGCGCCGACGGCGTGATGATCGGCCGCGCGGCCCAGGGCCGGCCGTGGATCTTCCGCGAGATCGAACACTTCCTCAAAACCGGCGAGGAGCTCCCACCCCCGCTCGTCTCGGAGATCCTGCAGGTGTGCCGCGAGCATCTGGCCGACCTCTACGCCTTCTACGGCGAGGACACCGGCGTGAAGATCGCCCGCAAGCACATCAGCTGGTACACCAAGGGCCTCGTCGGCTCGGCCCAGTTCCGCAAGACCATGAACACCCTGCCCACCGTCCAGGCGCAGCTGGCCGCCGTCGACGAATTCTTCGGCAGCCTGGCCGACCGGGGCAACCGCCTGGTTTATGCAGAACCCGAAGAATTCCCCCAGGAGCTTGCAGCATGAGCAGCACCAGCAATGACATCGCCGACTCGGTCTGCCGCGCCCTCGACACCTACTTCCGCGACCTCGACGGCGAGAAGCCGAACGCCCTCTACGCGATGGTGATCAAGAACGTCGAACGCCCGATGCTCGAATTCGTCCTCAAGCAGGCCGGCGGCAACCAGACCCTCTGCGCAGAGATGCTCGGCATCAACCGCAACACCCTGCGCCGCAAGCTGTCCGAACACGAACTGCTCTGACCGTCTTCCCGTAATCTCAGCGCCGCCCCAGCCGCGGCCTTCCAGAGAAGCCCCATGAAAGTCACCCAAGCCCTGCTCAGCGTCTCCGACAAGACCGGCGTCGTCGAATTTGCCCGCGAACTCGCCGCCCTCGGCGTCAACCTGCTGTCCACCGGCGGCACCGCCAAGTCGCTCCGCGATGCCGGCCTGCCGGTCACCGACGTGTCCGACTACACCGGGTTCCCCGAGATGCTCGACGGCCGCGTGAAAACGCTGCACCCCAAGGTGCACGGCGGCATCCTCGCCCGCCGCGACCTGCCCGAGCACCTGGCCAAGCTCGAGGAGCACGCCATCCCGCGCATCGACCTCGTGGTGGTCAACCTCTACCCCTTCCAGGCCACCGTCGCCAAGCCCGACTGCACGCTCGAAGACGCCATCGAGAACATCGACATCGGCGGCCCGACCATGGTCCGCGCCGCAGCCAAGAACCACGGCAATGAAGTGGGCGGCGTCGGCATCGTGACCGACCCGGAAGACTACGCCGGCATCGTCGCCGAGCTCAAGGCCAACGCCGGCGCGCTCAGCTACAAGACCCGCTTCGACCTCGCCCGCAAGGCCTTCACCCACACTGCCCGCTACGACGCGGCGATCTCCAACCATCTCACCGCGCTGGCCGACGACGGCAGCAAGATGGCCTACCCGGAGCGCTTCCAGCTGGCCTTCGACAAGGTCCAGGATCTCCGCTACGGCGAGAACCCCCACCAGTCCGCCGCCTTCTACCGCGAGTCCGACGCCCCGGCCGGCGCCATCGCCGCCTACACCCAGGTGCAGGGCAAGGAACTGTCGTACAACAACATCGCCGACTCCGACGCGGCCTGGGAATGCGTCAAGGCCTTCGACTCAGTTGCCAACACTGTCGCCTGCGTGATCGTCAAGCACGCCAACCCGTGTGGCGTGGCCGTCGCCGCCAGCCCGCTGGAAGCCTACAAGAAGGCCTTCTCCACCGACCCCACCTCGGCCTTCGGCGGCATCATCGCCTTCAACACCACCGTCGACCGCGCCGCTGCCGAAGCCGTCAGCGCCCAGTTCCTCGAGGTGCTGATTGCCCCCGCCTACACCGACGAAGCCCTCGAGCTCCTCAAGGCCAAGCAGAACGTCCGCGTGCTGATCGTCCCGCTGGGCACCGTCAAGCAGCCCGACTACAAGCGCGTCGGCGGCGGCCTGCTGGTGCAGAGCGCCGACTTCGCCCCGATCACCGCGGCGGATCTCAAGGTCGTCACCAAGCGCGCGCCCACCGACAAGGAGCTCTCCGACCTCCTGTTCGCCTGGCGCGTCGCCAAGTACGTCAAGTCCAACGCCATCGTCTACTGCAAGGACGGCATGACCATCGGCGTCGGCGCCGGCCAGATGAGCCGCGTCGATTCCGCCCGCATCGCCAAGATCAAGGCCGAGAACGCCGGCCTGGTGATCCCCGGCTGCGTGGTGGCGTCCGACGCCTTCTTCCCGTTCCGTGACGGCCTCGACGTGCTGGCCCAGGCCGGCGCCACCGCCGTCATCCAGCCGGGTGGCTCGATGCGCGACGCCGAAGTCATCGCCGCCGCCGACGAGCAGGGCATCGCCATGGTGCTCACCGGCTTCCGCCACTTCCGTCACTGATAGCGTGCCCTCCATGAAGATCCTCGTCATCGGCTCCGGCGGGCGCGAACACGCCCTGGCCTGGAAGCTGTCCCGCTCGCCGCGGGTCCACAAGGTTTTCGTCGCTCCCGGCAACCCGGGCACCGCCCGCGAGCCCGGCGTCGAGAACGTCGCGATCACCGCCATCCCGGCACTGATCGACTTCGTCCGGGCCGAGCAGATCGGCCTCACCGTGGTCGGCCCCGAGGCGCCGCTGGCCGCCGGTGTCGTGGATGCCTTCCGCGCCGCCGGGCTGCCGATCTTCGGGCCGACCCGGCTCGCCGCCCAGCTCGAAAGCTCCAAGGACTTCGCCAAGCAGTTCCTGCAGCGCCACAAGATCCCGACGGCCCGGTACCAGACCTTCTCCGACCCCGTCGCCGCCCACGCCTATGTCGACGCCGAGGGTGCGCCGATCGTCATCAAGGCCGACGGCCTGGCCGCCGGCAAGGGCGTCGTCGTGGCGATGACGCTGGAAGAGGCTCACGCCGCCATCGACGCCATGCTCACCCACAACACCCTGGGCGTGCAGTACGACGAGCGCGGCCCGCGGGTGGTGATCGAGGAGTTCATGGAAGGCGAGGAAGCCAGCTTCATCGTGATGGCCGACGGCCGCCACGCGCTGCCGCTGGCCACCTCTCAAGACCACAAGCGCCTGCGTGACGCCGACCAGGGCCCCAACACCGGCGGCATGGGCGCCTACTCGCCGGCCCCGGTCGTCACGCCCGACGTGCACGCCCGCGCGATGCGCGAGATCATCATGCCGACCCTCGTCGGGATGGCCGCCGAAGGCCTGCCCTACACCGGCTTCCTGTACGCCGGCCTGATGATCGACGCCAAGGGCGCCCCCCGCGTGGTCGAGTTCAACTGCCGCATGGGCGACCCGGAAACCCAGCCGATCATGATGCGGCTCAAGTCCGACCTGGTCGATCTCGTCGAGGCCGCCGTCGCTGGCAAGCTCGACAAGGTCGAGGCCGAGTGGGACCGCCGCTTCGCCCTCGGCGTGGTGATGGCCGCCGCCGGCTACCCCGACAGCCCCCGCAAAGGCGACGCCATCCACGGCCTGCCAGCCGCGGCTGCGGACGACGTCCACGTCTTCCACGCTGGCACCACCGAGGCAGACGGCCAGGTCGTCACCAGCGGCGGCCGCGTGCTGTGCGTCACCGCCCTCGGCGACAACGTCAGGAGCGCCCAGAAACGCGCCTACGAGCAGGTCGACCAGATCCACTTCGACGGCATGCAGTGCCGCCGCGACATCGGCTACCGGGCCGTCGGCCGCAAGGGCTGAGCCCATGCCGCACCTGCGCATCGAGTACAGCACCAACATCGCCGGCCGTTTCGACCCGGCGCTGATGGTGCAGGCCACGGCCGACGTGCTGGTGGCCAGCGGCGTGTTCAGCCCGCCCGACGCGATCAAGGTGCGGCTGATGCCGGTCGAGCACTTCCGGGTCGGCAGCGGTGCCGACCACGGCTTCATCCACGCCGGGCTGTCCCTCCTGTCCGGCCGCGACGGCGACACCAAGCAGCGCCTCACGGTGGCGCTGGTCGACGCCATCGCCCCCCTCGTCGGGCCCGGCCCCCAGGTCGTGCAGATCACCTCCGAGGCCCTCGACATGGACCGCGACACCTACTCGAAGCGCGTCCTGCCCGGCGCCTGACCTACCCCCCCGCCGGCCCGACGCCGGCGCCTTCCAACTCCGGAGCCTCCCCATGCCTGACCGCGCCGCCGTCAAAGCCTACCTCCTCGACCTCCAGACGCGCATCGTAGCCAGCCTCGAAGCCTTCGACGGCAAGCCCTTCCGCACCGACAGCTGGACGCGTCCGGCCGGTGGTGGCGGCCTCACCCGGCTGATCGAGGAGGGCAACTTCTTCGAGCGCGGCGGCTGCAACTTCTCCCACGTGATGGGCGAAGGCCTGCCGCCCTCCGCCACCGCCGCGCGGCCCGAACTCGCCGGCCGCAGCTACGAGGCGATGGGCGTCTCGCTGGTGCTCCACCCGCGCAACCCGTATTGCCCGACGGTACACATGAACGTGCGCTTCTTCATCGCCTCGGCCCCCGGCAAGGCCGACGTGTGGTGGTTCGGTGGCGGCATGGACCTCACGCCCTACTACCCCTTCGAAGAAGACGTCCGTCACTTCCACGCCACCTGCAAGGCCGCCGTGCTGCCCTGGGGCGAGGCCGAGTACAAGCGCCTCAAGGACTGGTGCGACCGCTACTTCTTCCTCAAGCACCGCAACGAACCCCGCGGCGTCGGCGGCCTGTTCTTCGACGACCACGGCGCCGACGGCCAGGTGGATTTCGACGCCGCCTTCGCGATGACCCGCAGCGTCGGCGACGCCTTCCTGCCGGCCTACACGCCCATCATCGAGCGCCGCCGGGACACGCCCTACGGTGAGCGCGAACGCGACTTCCAGGCCTACCGCCGCGGCCGCTACGTCGAGTTCAACCTGGTCTTCGACCGGGGCACGCTGTTCGGCCTGCAATCCGGCGGCCGCACCGAATCCATCCTCATGTCGATGCCCCCCATCGTCAAATGGCGCTACGACTGGCAGCCCGAGCCGGGCAGCCCCGAGGCGCGCCTCTACACCGACTACCTGGTGCACCGCGACTGGGCCTGAAGCCTCCACGGGCCTCGCCCTCCGGTGACGGCCCGCCGATGAAAGCCCCCTTGCTGCGTCTCCTCCACCTCGCCCACCGCTGGCTCGGCACCGCCAGCGGGGTGCTGATCCTGGCCTGGTTCGTCTCCGGCCTGGTGATGCTCTACGTGCCCTTCCCCAAGCTCGACACCGACGAGCGAGTGAGCCGGCAGGCGGTGCTGCAGCCCGACGCCCTCGCCGTGAGCCCGGCCCAGGCCGCCACGGCCTGCCCGGGCAAGCTCCGCGGCGCACGGCTGGCGATGGCCCACGGGCGCCCCGTCTATCATTTCACCGGCACGGAAGCCGCCTGCAGCGTGTGGGCCGACACGGGCGCGCCCGTCGTCGTGACGCCGGAGCTGGCCCGGGCCGCCGCCCAGGCCTTCCTGCCCGGCGCGAAGCTGGGCACCGCCGAGCCCATCGAGCGCGACCAGTGGACGATCTACAGCACCTACCGCCCCCACCGGCCGCTGCTGCGCATCCCCGTCGACGATGCCGCCGGCAGCGTGCTTTACGTCTCGTCCCGCAGCGGCGAGGTGGTGGCCCACACCACCCGCTTCGAACGCGGCTGGAGCTGGCTCGGCACGGTGCCCCACTGGCTCTACTTCACGCCCCTGCGCGGCGACGACACCAGCCTGTGGCGCCAGCTGGTGCTGTGGCTGCCGGTGCCGGCCCTGCTCACCGTCGCCGCCGGCCTGGCCCTCGGCCTCCAGCGCCTGCGCCTGCGGCGCCGCTACCCGCGTGGGCAGGTCACGCCCTACCGGGGCTGGAAGCGCTGGCACCATCTGCTCGGCCTCGGCGTCGGCGGGCTGGCCTTCACCTGGCTGCTGTCCGGCTGGCTGTCGAACCACCCCTTCGGCCTGCTGGAGTTCAGCGGGCTCCCGAAGGGCGCGGCCCAGCGCCTGGCCGGCGTCGCCTTCAGCCCGGAGGACGACCTGGCCTTGCTGAAGCGCCAGCTCACCGCAGCGCCCGGCGGGCGTGAGGCCGAGCCGGCGCTGCCGGTCCCGCCCCAGACCCTCGCCGGCATGATCTCGGCCATCGAAGGCCAGCCGGTCGCGCAGGCCGAGCTGATCCACGAGGCCGACCTCTACCACTACGGCCGGCGCAACCCGGCGGTGCTGCCGGCCGTGCGCATCCGCCTCGCCGACCCGGAGCAGACCACCTGGTACATCGACCCGGCCAGCGGCCGCGTGCTGGGCCGGGTGGACGCCGCCAACCGGCTCCATCGCTGGGTCTTCAACGGCCTGCACCGGCTGGATTTCCCTCCCCTCGGCGCGCTGCCCACCCTGCGCGACGGCCTCATCACCCTGCTGTGCCTGCTCGGCGCCGCCCTGGCCACGAGCGGCTGCGTGATCGGCATGCGTCGGCTGCGGCGCCGGCGCCCTCAATAACGGACGCGCAGCGAGACCCGCAGGCTGCGCGGCTCGGCCGGATGGGTGTGGACGCCCTCCACCGGCTGCGCCTCGCCCCGCAGCTGGGAGGCGTAGTAATAGTCGATGTCGCTCACCCGGCGGTCGAACAGGTTGAGCACCTCGACGCTCAGGCTGCTCCCCGGAGCCACCCGGTAGCCGAGGCGCGCATTGACCAGCATCGACGACTTCGAGCGCACCGAGTTGTCCTCCACCAGCGCCCGCGGGCCGAAGTAGCGCAAGCGCATCCCGGCCGTCCAGCGGGCCTGGCTGTCATAGGTGGCACCGGCCGAGAAAGTCTTCTCCAGCGCCCCGGGCACGTGACGCCCACCGGCGAGGGCCGGGTCGGCCCCGATGTAGCGGGCGCGGGACAGGGCGAGGTCGGCATCGACGATGAGCCCAGGCGTCGGCGTCCAGTAATTGGCCCATTCGATGCCGCTGCGGCGGCTTGGGAAGCTCGGCTCCGTGCTGCCCGCGTCTCCCACGAACACCAGCTCCGAGGCCAGGTCCAGCCGCCACAAGGCCAGGGCGCTGTGCAGGCCCGGAATGATCGCCGTGCGCACGCCGATTTCCTGGCCCCGGGCCCGCACCAGCGGCGTCACCGGACTCACTGGGCTGAGGTAGCCCGGATCACGGATGTCGGGATTCACCCGGGTGGTCGTTCCACGTGCATCGTTGCTGTGGAAGCCGTAGCCCAGGTTCACGTAATACTCGGTCTTTGCCCAGGGCCCGAAGATCAGCGCCAGCTTGGGGCTCGTGATCTGGTCCTGCACCTTGCCGGAATTCTGCGGCAAGCTGCCATCCACGTTGAAATGGTAATAATCGCCCCGCAGGCCGACGATGCTGCGGAACTTGTCGTGCCACTGGACCTGCCCCTCGCCGAAGAAGCCGAGGCTCGACTGGGCGACCCTGTCGTTGCGGATCGTCGCGTAATCCTGGCGCGCTTGCGACAAGCTCAGCGCAACCGTGTCGATCCGGTCGTGGCGGGACTGCACGCCGAGCGTGAAGTCTGCGGGCAGCCCCGCCAGCTCGCCATACCAGCTGCGGGCGGCATCGAGGCCATACACCTTGCGCCGGTCGGCCTGATGGAACTGATCGCCCCGCTGGCAACTGCCGGTCAGGGCCATGTCGTTGAGGCAGAAGGTAAAATCCGACCACAGATCCAGGCTGTAGTCGATCGCGTAGGCGTTGAGGCGGGTCCAGCCCCGGGCATCGCGCTCGGACCACTCCCCTGACAGGCTGCTGCGACGCGTGCGCCCGCCATCGGTAGGGTTGAGGTTGCCGAAGCGGCCGATCAGGCCGGCATCGATGGCCCGCCGGGGCACTTGGTCGGTGGCATTCCAGCGGGCGTCGTAGGCCATCGCCGCCAGCGACCAGCCGTTGTCCCGCGAGCCCTGGCTCAGGCGCAGCAGCCCGTTGAGCCGGTTGAGGTTCTCGGGGAGCGCCCACGGGCCGTCGTTGCCGGTCCACTCCAGCGCGTACAGCAGATTGCCACCGCCGAACGCCGGCGAGCCGGCCAGCAGCCCGCGCCGGTAAGCCCGCTCGCCCAGCGTGACCTGGGCGAACGGCGCCTCCAGCTTGTGGAAGTAATCGATGGAAGCAGACCCGGCAGTAGCGAAATCTCCCACGTCGGCGGCGTAGGGGCCCTTGCGGTACTGCATCCGCTCGACGAGCTCGGGAATCAGAAACTGCAGATCGGAATAGCCCTGCCCGTGGGCGTGGGTGGGCAGATTGACCGGCATCCCCATCACGCGAGTGGCGAAGTCGGTGCCGTGGTCGAGGTTGAAGCCGCGCAGGTAGTACTGGTTGGCCTTGCCGTCGCCGCTATGCTGGGAAATGATCAGGCCGGGGATCACCTCCAGCACCTCGGCTGGCCGCAGCAACGGGCGATTCTCGAGCTGGCGGGCGGTAACCGTTCCCTCCGTGGCAGCCCCCGCTACGCCGATCAGCCCGTCTTCGGGCTCGCCGCCGACCACGACGGTCTCGAGGGTCTGTATCCCGCCGCCCTGCGCCCAACCGGGCAGCAGACTGCAGGCGAACGCCAGTGAAGGGAGGGCTTTAAGGGTGCGTTGCGTAAACCGGAGCAACGGGCCGCCGGTCACGCGGTGCGAGATGGCCCCCCGGGCAGAAGCAGACATGTCCTCGATACCTGTATGATGAATTTTATTTTTATCATACACCACACCCAGGTTGCATCGAGGATGCCACGCCTGGCCGTCCACGAAAAAACGCCCGGGCTCCTGGGGAGCACCGGGCGTTTGTCGCACGCCGTGAAGCGTGCAGGACAGGCGGGCAGATTAGATCTTGCCGACCAGATCCAGCGACGGCTTCAGGGTCTCGGCGCCTTCGGTCCACTTGGCCGGGCAGACTTCACCCGGGTGGGAGGCGACGTACTGGGCAGCCTTGACCTTGCGCAGCAGCTCGGAGGCGTCACGGCCGATGCCCAGGTCGTGGATCTCGGCGACCTTGATCTGGCCTTCCGGGTTCACCACGAAGGTGCCGCGCAGCGCCAGGCCGGCTTCTTCGATCATCACGTCGAAGTTGCGGGAGATGGTGCCGGTCGGGTCGCCGATCATCGGGTAGTTGATCTTCTTGATGGTGTCGGAAGCGTCGGCCCAGGCCTTGTGCACGAAGTGGGTGTCGGTGGAGACGGAGTAAACCTCGACGCCCAGCTTCTGGAATTCGGGGTAGAGATCAGCCATGTCGCCCAGCTCGGTCGGGCACACGAAGGTGAAGTCAGCGGGGTAGAAGAAGAACACGGACCACTTGCCCTTGACATCGGCTTCGGTGACATCGACGAACTTGCCGTTGTGGAAGGCGGTGGCTTTGAACGGTTTGATTTCGGTATTGATCAGGGACATAGCGTTTCCTTCACTGGTTGGGTTGTGGAGCTGACATCATAGGCCGGACCATCGTATCGCTCAAATTGATTAACAGAATGGTCCGGATTGCTAAAAACTATCGTGAGCCCTGCAGCGCGCTGCGCGCTACTTACACGCGGCCAATGCTTCAGTTTATTCCATCATCGTGAAGGAGGAAAGACGGCCAGAGGCGGCGGCTCAGGCGCGGGCCTGCTCGGCCGCGGCCCGGTAATGCCGGTTGGCGACGTCGGTTCGATCCATACGCTCGGCCAGGTGGGCGAGCTCCACGTGGGCCTCCCAGCTCGGCGCGATGGCCAGCGAGGCCTCGAGGTAGCTCTCCGCCTTGCCCCACAGCTGCGACTGCACGCACAGCCGGCCGAGGCTCAGCAGCAGCAGCGGGTCGCGCGGCTGGCGTTTCAGCCAATCTTCGGCACAGGCCAGGCGGGCCCGCACGTCGCCGCCCTCGCAGCGGCCGTAGAGGCCGGCCAGCCGGGAATCCCAGGCGTGGGCGAGCTGCGTCTCGATGGCCTGCTGGGCAGCACCACTGCCGCCGGCGGCGATCAGGGCGCTGGCCAGGTCGGCGACCAGCCGGGCGTCCCGCTGCTCGTCGCGGGGCAGCGCCTGCCAGTAGGCCGTCAGGGCCAGGGCGTCGCCGGCCCGCTGGCGCAGACCTTCCTGGTGGGCACGGCGCTTGACCGGCTCGGCGAGCTCGGCCGACAGGGCCTTGACCTTCACCAGCTGGCGCACCAGGCGCACAGCCTCGCCCCAGTTGGCGGTGGCCTGGGCGGTACGCAGGGCGAGCCGGAGGGCCGCGATGTGACGCTGCCCGCCGGCCTGGAGCTCGGCGATGCGCTCGCGGGCCTCGTCGAAACGACGGCCCTCCACGGCCAGCTTGGCCTCGGTCATCAAGCGCGCAACGCGGGTTTCGCCGTCGTGCTCGGCGGCCTTGCCCAGCCAGTAGCGGTAGCGTTCCTCGTCGCGCAGGGATTCTGCCGCCCGGGCCGCCAGCAGCGCGGCGAGGCCCGGCGCCTCGTTGGCCTCGTAGGCGGCCGTGGCCTGCTTGAGGGCCTGGCCGAAACGCCCCTCGATGCGCAAGCGCACCGCGTCGTAGATGGCCTGGGAGGCCCGCTCGCGTCGCTTTCTCTCGCGGAACTGCTGCACCGCCCGCGGCAGCGCCATGGTGCGGGCCACCAGCCGCGACAGCGAGTAGGCCGCCACGAAGGCGCCCACCAGCAGCAGGATGAGGAGATTGAGGGAAATCTGGATGCGGTAGGGCGGCCACACCAGCAGGGCATAGCCCTCGTTGTAGCGGCCGGCCACCGCCAGACCGGCAGCCAGTGCGAAGAGCCCGATCAACCACAGCAAACCACGCATGAGCGACCTCAGTTCTTCTTCGCCGGAGCGGTAGCCGGCGCCGGGGCGGCCGGGGCCACGTCGGCGCGTTGTTCGGGCTTGGCCTGGAGGGCGTGCAGCGCGACCTGACTGGACTGCAGCGTCGGCAGCTCGACGCCCACCGGCACCGCCTGCAGCTCGGCGAGGTCGGCCTTGGCGGCCGCGGCGGCGGCGTTGCTGAGGTCGAAATAGCGTTCCAGCCACTCGCGGCTGATGCGCACGTCCTCGCGGAAGGTGCTGCCGTCGCGGGACAGCAGCGCGAGGCGGGCATTCATGAGGCGCAGCTTGAGGTTCTCGCGCAGGAACACCGCGTTGCTCGGCGCCAGCAGCGCCGGGTCGGGGCGGTCCATGCGCTCAATGCGCAGGAGCTGGCTGAACTCGGCCCAGAAATCGGCCCACAGGCTCTTGAGCCAGGAGGGCGCCGCCTCGTCGGGCTTGACGCTGGCGGCGCGGGGCTTGGCCTCGAAGGCCAGCGGCAGGCGGTCGAGCCGGCCGATCAGGGTTTCGAGCTTGAGGGCGATGCCGGAGGCGTCGACCTGGGGCAGCGCCTTGAGGGTGTCGAGGTCGGTTGCGATGGCCTTGCGCAGGGGCAGCCACTGGGGCCGGTCGACCGAGCCGAGGCGGGCATCGGCGGCCTGCAGCGCGAACAGCGCGGCGTGCACGTTGCCGGCGAGCTGGAGTTGCTGGGCGGCGATGGACACGGCCTGCTCGACCTCGGCCAGCACCCGGTCGTCCCGGCTGCGGGAGAACTCCTGGTACATGGCCTCGAGGGCGACCTGCTGGCCCTGGGATTCTGAGAGCTTGGCGTCGAGGGCGCCGACCTTGCCCTGGAGGTCCTGGAGCTGCTCCTGAGCCTGCTTGGCGAGGGCGCGGGCCTCCTTGGCGGCGGTATCGCCGTCGGTGAGGCGGCGGGCCAGGTCTTCCTGCAGGTCGGCGAGGCGGCTGCGGGTCTCGGCCCACTGCCAGCCGAGCAGGGCCACCGCCACGGCGGCGATGATGACGGACGGACGGCGCCAGGCGGAGGGGCGCGGCTGCACCGGGCTGGCGGACTCGACGGGCGGGAGGCTGGGAATATCGCTCATGAGCAGGAGTTTAACCCGGATAGGCGCTGGGCTTGCCAGCGGCGAAGTGGGCGGCGAGCCCGTCGATGAGGCCCCGATCGCCGGGGCCGGTGAGCACCACCCGGACAAAACCGCCCTCCTCGGCCGCCGCGGCGATGCGCGGATGGGGCACGAAGACCGGCACGGCCTTGAGCACCTCGGCCCCCGGCAGGGCGAGCAGGTGGGCCACGCCCTCGCTGCTGGTCAGCGTGAGGGCATCGAGGCGGCCGGCGCGGGCACGCTCGACCAGCGGCGCGGGGTCGTCGGCGGGGCCGCCACGGTGGTAGCAGGTGAGGTATTCGACCCGGGCGCCGCGGGCGGTGAGGGTGTCGCCCAGCAGATCGCGCCCGCCGTCGCCGCGCAGCACCAGCACCCGCCGGCCGGCCACCGCGTCGGTCTGGAAGGCCGGCAGGGCCAGCACCGATTCACTGTCGAAACCGATCGAAGGGGCGATGACGTGGGTGAAGCCCCGCTCGGCCAGCGCCGCCTCGCTGCCCTTGCCGACGGTCGCCACCTGCAAACCGGCAGGCCACGGGGCGACCGGAAGCATCGCGTCGAGGGCGAACCGGACGGCGTTGGGGCTGACGAAGAAGGCCAGCGAAAACTCACCCAGCCGCCGGGCCATCGCCTGGAGGGGCGCCGGGTCGGCCACCGGGGCGATGGTGAGGAGCGGAAAGCACAAGGGCTCGGCGCCCAGCGCCGTGAGCGCCGCGCACAGGCCGTCTGCCTGCCCGGCCGGACGGGTGACGACGATGGAGCGCCCGGCGAGGGGCTGGCCGCCCATGACCCGCTTACAGGCTGGCGAGGATCTCGTCGGCGCCGTCGGCGCGCAGCATCTCGGCCAGCGCGAGGCCGAGGGCCTCCGGCTGGTCGATGGGGCCGCGGCGCTCGGCGCGGGCGATGCGGGAGCCGTCGGGCAGCGCGACGAAGCCGCGCAGCCACAGCTCGCCGTCCTGCACTTCGGCGTAGGCGCCCAGGGGCACTTCGCAGCTGCCGGCCAGCGCGCGGGAGGTGGCGCGCTCGGCCCGCACGCAGGCGGCCGAGGCGGGGTCGGCGAGCGGGGCGATCCAGGCGGCGACCTCGGGCCGGTCGGACAGCGCCTCGATGCCCAGCGCGCCCTGGCCGGCGGCCGGCAGCGAGACCTCGGAGGGCAGCGTGCTGCGGATGCGGCTGGCCAGCCCCAGGCGGGTAAGGCCTGCGGCGGCGAGGATGATCGCGTCGTACTGGCCTTCGTCGAGCTTGCGCAGGCGGGTGTCGAGGTTGCCGCGCAGGCTGGTGACGGCCAGCATCGGGTACTGGGCGTGGATCTGGGATTCACGGCGCAGGCTGGAGGTGCCGACCACGGCGCCCGGCGGCATGTCGTCGAGGCTCTCGTACTTGTTGGAGATGAAGGCGTCGAGGGGCACCTCGCGCTCGGCGATGGCCACCAGCGCGAATTCGGGCGCGAGGGTCATCGGCACGTCCTTCATCGAGTGCACGGCGATGTCGGCGGCGCGGTCGAGGAGCGCGGTTTCGAGCTCCTTGACGAACAGGCCCTTGCCGCCCACCTTTGCCAGCGGCCGGTCGAGGATCTGGTCGCCGCGGGTGGTCATGCCCAGCAGCTCGACGGTGCAGGACGGGTACAGGGCTTCGAGGCGGGCCTTGACGTGCTCCGCCTGCCACAGGGCGAGGCGGCTTTCACGGGTGGCGATGACGATGCGGTCGGGCGTAGGGGCGCTCACGGTAAGGGCTCGGCTGGATTGAAGGGAGTCTGGGGGATGGACAGGCACGGTGCATTCGCGGCACGCTGCGTGCTTGCGCAGCGCAACATCAGGGTAGGCACCAATGGCGGGCATCCGGGGCCGGATTCTAGCATGGGGCACCGCTGCGCCTTCCGCACCGACCGCAACCGACAGGACTGGATCACCCCATGAGCGAACACCACCCCAGCGACGACAAGGACCTGCCCCTCCGCGACGACATCCGCCTGCTCGGCCGGGTGCTCGGCGACACCGTGCGCGCCCAGGAGGGCGAGGCCGTGTTCGACCTGGTCGAGACGATCCGCCAGTGCTCGATCCGCTTCCGCCGCCACGAGGACCACGCCGCCCGCCGCGAGCTGGAGGCCACGCTGGATTCCCTGTCCCGCGACCAGACCATCGACGTGGTGCGGGCCTTCAGCTACTTCTCGCACCTCTCCAACATCGCCGAGGACCAGCACCACATCCGCCGCTCCCGCGCCCACCAGATCGCCGGCTCGGCGCCCAAGGAAGGCAGCCTGGCCCACGCCCTCGAGCGCGCCTTCGAGGCCGGCATGGGCAGCGGCGAGCTGGCCGCCTTCTTCGACACCGCCCAGGTGACGCCGGTGCTCACCGCCCACCCCACCGAGGTGCAGCGCAAGAGCATCCTCAACTGCCAGATGGTGATCGCCCGCCTGCTCGACGAGCGTGACCGCATGCAGCTGACGCCCGAGGAGCGCGAGGCCAACGACGAGGCCCTGCGCCGCGCGGTGCTCACGCTGTGGCAGACCCGCATGCTGCGCGCCGAAAAGCTGTCGGTGATGGACGAGGTGAGCAACGGGCTGTCGTATTTCGACTACAGCTTCCTGCACGAGCTGCCGCGCCTCTACGCCAACCTCGAAGACCGCCTCGCCAGCCGCGACCGCAGCTGGGGCGCGCTCGAGCTGCCCAGCTTCATGCAGGTGGGCAGCTGGATCGGCGGCGACCGGGACGGCAACCCCTTCGTCACCGCCGAGATCCTCGAAAAAGCCCTCGCCACCCAGGCCGAGAAAGCCCTCACCTTCTATATGGACGAGGTGCACACCCTGGGCTCCCAGCTCTCCGTGGCCCAGGGCCTGGTGAGCGCGTCCGACGCGCTGCTGCGCCTCGCCGCCGCCTCGCCCGACGGCTCGCCCCACCGCAGCGACGAGCCCTACCGGCGCGCCCTCACCGGCGTCTATGCGCGCCTCGCCGCCACCTACCTGCAGCTCCTCGACCACCAGCCGCCGCGCCACGCGGTGGCCCCGGCCGCCCCCTACGGCGGCCCCGCGGAGCTGGCCGAGGAGCTCGAGGTCATCCACCGCTCGCTCACCGCCAACGGCCTGGGCGCGCTGGCCCGCGGCCGCCTGCGCCACCTGCGCCGGGCGGTGGGCGTGTTCGGCTTCCACCTCGCGCCGATCGACCTGCGCCAGAACTCCGACGTGCACGAGCGCGTGGTAGCCGAACTCATCAAGGCCATCGACCCCGCCCGCGACTACCTGGCCCAGGACGAGGCCGGCCGCGTCGAGATGCTCCTCGAAGAGCTCGCCAGCCCGCGTCTGCTGGCCTCGCCGTGGCTCGAGTACTCCGAGGAGAGCCGCGGCGAGCTGGCGATCTTCCGCGCCGCCCGCGCCGCCCACCTGCGCTACGGCAAGGCCGCGGTGCCCAACTGCATCATCTCCAAGACCGACGATGTGTCGGACATCCTCGAAGTCGCGGTGCTCGCCAAGGAGGCCGGCCTGCTGCGCCCGGCCGAGGGCGTGCTCGACGTGAACATCATCCCGCTCTTCGAGACCATCGGCGACCTGCAGAACGCCGCCGGGGTAATGGACCGCCTGTTCAGCCTGCCTGCCTACAAGGCCCTGCTCGAATCCCGCCGGATGGAACAGGAGGTGATGCTGGGCTACTCCGATAGCAACAAGGACGGCGGGTTCCTCACCTCCGGCTGGGAGCTCTACAAGGCCGAGATCGGCCTGGTGGGCGCCTTCGCCGGGCACGGCGTGCGGCTGCGCCTGTTCCACGGCCGCGGCGGCTCGGTGGGCCGCGGCGGCGGCCCCAGCTACCAGGCCATCCTGGCCCAGCCGGGTGGCGCGGTGCAGGGGCAGATCCGCCTCACCGAGCAGGGCGAGGTGATCGCCTCGAAGTACGCCAACCCCGAGGTCGCCCGGCGCAACCTCGAGGTGCTCGCCGCCGCCACGCTGGAGGCCACCCTCTTCGCGCCCCGCGAGCCCGCGCCGCGCCCCGAGTACCTCGAGGCGATGGACGAGCTGTCGGCGGCCGCCTTCGCCGCCTACCGCGACCTCGTCTACGAGACCGACGGCTTCGAACGCTATTTCTGGGAATCCACCGTGATCTCCGAGATCGCCGCGCTCAACATCGGCAGCCGCCCGGCCTCGCGCAAGAAGTCCACCGCCATCGAAGACCTGCGCGCCATCCCGTGGGTGTTCAGCTGGGCCCAGTGCCGCATCATGCTGCCGGGCTGGTACGGCTTTGGCTCGGCGGTCGAGGCCTACCTGGCGAAGCACGGCGAGGCCGGCATGGCGCGCCTAAAGGCGATGCACAAGGAGTGGTCGTTCTTTGCCACCCTGCTCTCCAACATGGACATGGTGCTCGCCAAGAGCGACATCGCCATCGCCAGCCGCTACGCCGACCTGGTGAAGGACACCGCGCTGCGCAAGGCGATCTTCCCGCGCATCGAGGCCGAGCACGCCCGCACCGTGGGCACGCTGCTGCAGATCAGCGGCCAGGCCGCGCTGCTCGACGCCAACCCGCTGCTGAAGCGCTCGATCCACAACCGCTTCCCCTACCTCGACCCGCTCAACCACGTGCAGGTCGAGCTGCTCCACCGCTACCGGGACGGCCACCAGGACGAGCGTGTGCGCCGCGGCATCCACCTGTCGATCAACGGCATCGCCGCGGGCCTGCGCAACAGCGGCTGAGGCCGGCGTCTCCAGGGTGTCGCCAAGGCCGGCCCGCAAGCCGGCCTTTTTCGTCTACCCGATCAGGGCTCGCCCACGGCTTCGAGGGCCCGCGTGGCCCAGTTGAGCACGCCGGTGCGCACCGTCATGCGCGGCGCCAGCTCGGGCAGCTCGCGGCGGATCACGTCGGCGGCAAAACCGGCCAGGAAGCGCGCCTTGAGCTCGGCCCGGGCCCGGTCGGTGCCGATTTCCTCGTAGGGCGACGAGGCCAGCAGCAGGAAGCCGTCGTCAGGAATGCGCCCGCTCGCCATGTTGGCGGCGATGATGCCGCCGGCCTTGCGGATAGGGTCGGCCAGGTCGGGGCTGTAGGGGCCGATGATCAGCGCCAGGTTGGGAGCATGCAGGAAGTCGAAACCGCGGCCGATGCAGATCATCCATTCGCGGTGCTCGATGTCGAGCTGCCGGTCGGTCTGGCGCACCTCGGCCACGTGATCCAGGTTGCCGGCGGCGAGCCGCGCCAGGTCGGCCAGCATCTGCTGCGGCATGTCGGGGAACAGCGGCTGCAGGCGAGCCGAGAGCGCGCTGCGCCCGGTGTCGGTGGGAAGGGTGGACAGGTCGAGGGTCTCGCCACCCGCCCCGTGCAGGATCAGCGCGTCCTCGTCGGTCTCGAAGCCGCACACCAGCGGATACACGCTGCCGTGGCGCCGCCCGAAGACATGCTCCAGCTGCGCCTTGACGCCCTGCACGTGGGCCACCGCGTCGGCGGTGCGATAGGCGAAGCCGGCGCAGCTGCGGTGGGGATCGCCGCGGGAGAAGTGGTAGGTGATCAGCATCAGCACCCGCTGCCCGCCCTGCAGGCGGCCGCGCACGTAGTGCTCGAGCACCTCGCCCAGGTGCGGCCAGCCGAGGTCGAAGAAGCCGCCGAGGTTGCGGAAGGGCTGGATGATGCCGGGCGGCGTGTTGGTGGCGATGGGGATGTTGATCCGCCCGTCCATGCACTTGAGCACCGCGATGGCCGTGGGGTGGCGCGCCCGGTGCAGCTCCCGGGCCAGGCAGGCCTCCGGGTCGCAGTAGGCCGCCGAGTAGCGGCGCGCCACGTCGTGGAGCCAGTCGATGCGGTCGAGGATGGGCTTGCCGTGCACGCTCATGGGGCCTCCGCCGGAATGGGAACCTTTCGACTATAGAAGCCCCGCCCCCAGGCTGCACGACAGACCTGTGGCGGAATGGGCAAGCGCCATGAAAAGAGGCTGGCCCGGAGTCACCGGAGCCAGCCTTTGCGGGGCTTGCGGGCGGGCACTGGGCGCCGCCGGAAGCGCTAAGCCTGCATTCAGCCGCGACGGCGGCGCAGCGCGGCGATGCCGGCCAGGCCGAGGCTGGCCAGCACCAGCGAGGCGGGCTCGGGCACCTTGAAGCTGACTTCGTAGTTGCCGGTGTAGGAGCCGTTGGGGTCGCCCGCGGTGACGCCGGAGGCGGTCGGCTGGGCAAAGGAGTACAGGTACTGGGACACGCCCGCGTACTCCACCTTTACCACTTCGCTCGCGTAGGCATTGGCCGGCACCACGATGCCGGGGCCGAGGATGGCCTGTAGCGCCGTCTGGGCATTGAGGAAGCCGGCCAGGCCGATCTTGACCTCGGCACCGTCCTGCATCACGTAGGAGATGTTGGGGTCGCTGACGAACTTGTAGGGCGACTGGCCGCCGATGCCGAAGAAGCTCATCGTGGCTGTCTGCAGGTCGGCGGCGGAGATGGCCGCGCCGCCGTGGGTGGCGCTGTAGGCCGCGCTGATGTAGCTGGAGGTGAGCGCGGTGGGGGTCGCCGCGTTGCCGCCGACGAACCAGTCGTTGAGCGTCAGGCTGCTGAGGGTGATCGCGTTGCCGCCGAGGGTGCCGCTGAGGGTGGTCACCGGGCCTGCGAACTTGCTGAGCTCCACGTTGCCGCCGGGGGCCGCGGCGCTGCCGGCGAGCACGCTGGCCAGGGCTGCAGCAGGTGCCGGGGAGATGCTCGGCGTGGGGGTCAGGACGCCGCCGACCTCGGACCACAGGATCACCGAACCGCCGCTGGTCGACGCACCGCTGAGGGAAACCGCCGCACTGGCGCCGCCGGCGGCGAAGGCCAGCATCATGGCCAGCGCGATGCCGGACTTGGAAAACTTCATCATGGGATTACTCCTGAACTTCAAATCAAGTGGATCAGGGAAGCCCCCCTGATCGCCCGGACGCACCCATCGGCAGGCGCATCCCAACCGCTCGCCCCGCAACCCCAGGAAACACTGGATCGAAGGCCGAAGCTGCTAGATAACACGCCGGGGCCACCGAAAATACGCGAGCATTTGCGTTTGTCACAATCTTACAAACCACGCATTCATTGGAAATCAAAGCATTGTCATTCCCGAAAGCCAGGTTCGCCCGATTGGCATAATCGGTGGACAAAAAAAACCCCACCGCCGGGGTGGGGTGCTTGCGCCGGGCGCGGGGCCCGTCAGGCCTTGCGGCGGCGGAGCGCTGCCATGCCTGCAAAACCCAGGCCCAGGAGGGCCATGCTGGCCGGCTCGGGGACGCCGGTCCCGCCGGTGCCGCCGCTGCTGGCCAGGCAGATGATGTCCTGCAGTTGCTGCTCGACGGTGACGTCGGTCAGCGGGCCGGAGATGTAGGCGCCGCCGGTATCCGAGAAGTTGTAAACCGTGGAGATGCCGCCCGAACCGCCGGTGGCCATCTTGTTGAACAGGTCGGGCACGCCGGCGAAGGGGTCGTCGGCCACCCACGAGAACAGGAAGATGCCCGCGTTCTTGGCGGCCTGGTTGGCCACGTAGGCGGCATCCCAGTCGGCCTGGTCCACGCTCTGGCCGTTTTCGGTGCCCTCGTCACCGATGGTCACGATGGCCCGGTAGTAAGACTGGCCGGCAACGGCGTCGTTGTTCCAGGCGTAGTGATTGACCAGGTCGGTCACGGCCGGGCCGTTGTCTTCCTGGTGGTTGGTGACCGGGGTGCCGCCGACGCCCAGCACGTAGTTGCGGACGGTCTCGTCGAAGATGCCGCTGGTGGTGGTGATGCCCATGAAGCGGGCCCGCACGTAGCAGTCGGTGGTGGGGCAGCTGAGGTCGGTGATGACGCTCTGGGCCTTGGCACCGATGGCGGCGATGTCGTCGGTCATGCTGCCGCTGGTGTCGATGGCGAAGACGATGTCGAGGATGCTGGTGGCCGACGCCTGATTGACGGCATCGCCGCCGATCAGCAGGGAGGCGTTGGCGTTGCAGGCGAGGCCGAGGAGAGCCGGGGCGAGCAGGCCCTTGAGGATGCTTTGCTTCTTCATTTCTCTTCCTTCCGATAGTGGAGAAAACACGAAAAAAGACCGCAAAACATCAAGAGCAAGCTTCATGCCCCAAATGGGGCATTGAAACAAGTTGTTGTATTAACAATTTTTTTCGGAGGCATCCGCCTGCAAGGGCATTTATCACACCCGAGCGCTGTCAATTTTTCCGACATTCTCACCACAAGGCAGCGCGCTGGACGGATGAATTCCAGCCGCCAGGCTAGATCGACAGGAAAAACCCTCGAACACCCCCTCAAAACCCACCACCCAC
>JAKLLM010000050.1 GCA_023150125.1 Zoogloea sp. | reverse complement strand
GTGGCGCAGCGCCCACGGCGTCGAGGCGCGCTGAACCCAGCGCCCCCTTTCATTCCTCAAGCTTGTTTATCGTAGATTCCACCATGCGCGCTCTTCGCAAAGCCCTGTTCCCGATTTTCCTGTGCCTCGGCGCCCCCCATGCCCTGGCCGACGTGCCGCCCACGCCGCAGCCTCTGGCCAGCGTCGAAGCCCTCGACGTCCAGCGCTACATGGGCAAGTGGTACGAGATCTCCCACTACCCAAACTGGTTCCAGAAGAAGTGCCAGGGCGCGTCCCGGGCCGAGTACGCGCTGAAGGACAACGGGGAGGTGCAGGTGGTCAGCCGCTGCCGCCTCGAGAACGGCGAGACCAACGTGGCCAGCGCCGTCGGGCGCCAGGTGGGCGGCCCCAACTCGGCGCGGCTGAAGGTGAGCTTCGCCCCGGCCTGGCTGTCCTTCATCCCGATGGTGTGGGGCGATTACTGGGTGGTGGACATCGACCCGGATTACAGCCTCGTCGCGGTGAGCGAGCCGAAGCGGGAATACCTGTGGGTGCTCTCCCGCACGCCGCAGGTCGACGCGGACCGCTACACCGCGCTGCTGGCACGCCTGGAAGGGCAGGGCTTCGACGTCTCGAAGCTGATCACGACCAAGCAGATGGATTGAAGCTGGAAACGGCGGCTTGCTGCGGTTGGTCAGCCGAGGAGGCGGGCTGGCCGTGGCAGGCCGTTCGAGAAGGCGCTCCCGGCGGGCAGGGGGCGCCACATGCCCGCCATGAAGCCTGCGCCGGCAGGCTCACCCGGAACTGCCTCCACTTGAAAGACCGCGGCGCGCCCGGCGTCGCAGTTCTGGTGCATTCCCTTCCTCGGCCGAGACGGCACTCCTGGCGCGTCCAGGCAGGACTCCTCACGTGAAGCCGGCAAGCCCCGGCCTGTTCCGCCACCGGCTGGCCAGATGAGAGCAAGCCCCCAGGCCCCGAGGGCTCAATAGGCGTTCGGGTCCTTGTGCATCAGCCCGACGGTGCGCAGGATGATCCGCAGGTCCAGCCCGAAGGACCAGTGGCGCAGGTATTCCAGGTCGTAGTCGATGCGCCGCTTCATCTTGTCGAGGGTCTCGGTCTCGCCTCGGCAGCCGTTCACCTGCGCCCAGCCGGTGATGCCGGGGCGGACCTTGTGGCGCACCATGTAGCCCTTGATGAGCTTGCGGTAGGTCTCGTTGTGGGCCACCGCGTGGGGGCGCGGCCCGACGATGCTCATGCGCCCCTGCAGCACGTTGATGAACTGCGGCAGCTCGTCCAGCGAGGTGCGCCGCAGGAAGGCGCCGAGGGGCGTCACGCGGCGGTCGTTGGCCTGGGCCTGGGTGATCCGGTCGCCGTTTTCGCACACCGTCATCGAGCGGAACTTGTAAACCAGGATGCGCTCCCCGTCGAGGCCGTAGCGGTGCTGGCGGAACAGCGCCGGCCCCGGCGAGGTGGCCTTCACCGCGATCGCGATGGCCAGCATCAGCGGCGAGATCAGCGTGAGGATGACGGCCGCCGCCACGAAGTCGAAGGCCTGCTTCACCACCGCATTGATGCCCGTGAAGGGCGTCTCGCACACCGCCACCACCGGCACGCCACCCAGGTCGTCCATGCGCGCCTGGATCAGATCGGTCATGAACAGATCCGGAACGAAATAGATCGACGCCGTCGTGTCCCGCAGGTCGTCCAGGAGCTGCAGGATGCGCGGCTGGCTGCTCATCGGCAGGGCGATGTAGATCACATCCACCGGATGACTGCGGGCAAAGTCGGCCAGCTCGCGGATGCGGCCCAGGCAGTCGATGCCGACGCGGGCATGGCGCTCGGGCTGGCGGTCGTCAAAGAAACCCAGCAGGCGCTTGCCGGTGCAGCGGGAGCGCTCGATCCGGTCCGCCACCGCGAGGCCCGCCGGGCTCGCACCCACGATCACCGCGTGGCGGAAGTAGCCGGCCCGGGCCATCACCAGCGGGGTCAGCGCATGGGCCGCGTGGCGCAGCAGCCCCGCCGCCAGCGGGCCGAACACGAACCAGCCGAGCAACACACCGGAGTCGTAGGCATTGCCGTAGCCCGTGGCGAGGCCGAGCAGGGCGAGGCCTGAGAACACGATCAGGGCCTTTACCCAGGCGCCCCGGTAGAGCGCCCGCAGGCCGCTGTCGATGCGCATCGGGAAGGGCTGGGCGAGCAGGAACACCGTGACCGCCAGCACCACATAGGCCGGATCGCCGGCCCGCCCGTGCAGCGCCGCAACGGCAAGCAGGCTGCCGCTGAAGGCGATCGGATCGAGGAGGGCCTCGAAGAGCGAGACGAGGGACAGGTGGGGCTTCAAGCCCGAGGCCTGCCGATCGATGGCGACCTGCATGGTGTTTTTTCTTATGTACGAGAGTTCCGCTGGAATGCGGAGGAATCTACTGCACTCTAGACAATAAAAACGTCAAATTTCTCATTTGCGTGAGAATTTTTGCAAAAGTGTGTCTTTGCCTAGCCCTCTTTTGCAGATTGCGTAAAATTTCGCTTGATTTCGGGTGTGTGTCCCTCAAGATGCTCAAACTCGCAATTTTGGCTGGCGGATTTGGGCGATTTTGACGTTCGTGTTGGAGGCTTCTTGTTGTTGCTCGGGACGGGCCTGCCGGCCCTGGCCGGTGACGTGACGCCCCTGCGAGCCAGCGAGCTGCTGGGGGAAGCCCGGCGCCCGGTGACGCTGTTCGAGAGCGACGAGCTCGATCCGCCCCAGCTCGGCATGAGCCGCAACCTGGGCGACGCCTCCCTCGTCGTGGCCGCCGAAGCGCGGGGCAGCGACACCGACGACCTGCCCCTGGGCAAGGGGATCGGCACGCGGATCAGCGCCAGCGAGACCCTCGCCTACGACAGCAACGTGTTTCGCCTGAGCGGGCCGGCTGCGGCCCGGGCCGCGGGGCTTTCAGAGATGGGCAGCTGGTCGAGCCAGACCCGGATCGGGCTGGGCCTGGATAAATCCCGGGCCGGGCAGCAGTGGGTGCTCGATTACGAGCTGGGGGTGAACCGCTTCGGCAGCTTCGGGTTTCTCGATCACAGCACCCAGACGGCCATCGGCCGCTGGCGCTGGAGCGCGGGGCCGGACTGGAAGGGCGAGCTGTCGGCCGAGCGCCGCGAGGGGCTGGACGACTTTGCCTACTACCGCAACCAGCGCCGCAGCGTCGCGCTGACCCAGCAGGCCAGCGGCAGCGCCTTCTACCACCTGGGCGCCGGCTGGCACCTGGGCCTGCAGGCGGGGCAGGGGAGCCGGCGCTACCCGGACGGGGCGCGGCCGGGCAACGAGATCGATTTTACCGGGGTGGACACGGTGCTGCGCTATGCGCCCGAGTCCGGCGCGGTGGTGGCGGTGACGCGCCGCCGGGCCAGCGGCAACTACCCCAACGTGCCCACCGGCAGCGGTGTGCTGGCCGAGACGAGCTTCGATCAGGACGAGCTGTTCGCCGAGGCGACCCTGCCGCTGAAGAGCGGCACCCGCCTGCAGCTGCGGCTGGGCAGCGTGAGCCGCAGCTACGGGCGCTACGCCCAGAGCGATTTTTCGGGCCACAACGGGCTGGCCGGGCTGGACTGGCAGCTCACGCCGCGGACGCGGGTGAGCGCCGCGCTGCGCTACGACACCGAGCCGGCGCAGGACTTCGTGTCCAGCTACGTGGCGGTGCGCGGGCTGCGGCTGGGCAGCCTGTGGGAGTACTCGCCGAAGGCGCGCCTCGAAGCCCGCCTGGAATGGCGCGATGCCGAATACCGGGGCGACCCGGGCTTCGGCGCACGGACAACGGCCCGGCGCGAGGACAAGGGCGTGCTGGCCGCGCTGGCCGGCAACTGGCAGATCGGGCCGCGCACGCGCGGCGTCGCCACGCTGCTGCGGGAACACCGGGCCTCCAACGAGGCCGGGCTGGATTTTGACTATTGGACATTGAGCGGGAGTCTGCAGTGGGTGTTTTGACCGCGCGCTTGCGCACATGCTTCCGGGCCGGCCTGGTGCTTTTCGGGCTGACGCTGCTCGCGCTGCTTACAACGGCCCGGGCCGACGACGGCACCGCCCGGGAATACCGCCTGGGGCCGGGCGACGGCGTGAAGATCAGCGTCTTCCAGAACCCCGACCTGGCCCTCGAGACCCGGGTCTCCGACACCGGGGCGATCAGCTACCCGCTGGTCGGCAGCGTGCAGATCGGCGGGCTCACCGTGGCGGCCGCCGAGCGGGCCATTGCCGACGGCCTGAAAAAGGGCGGCTTCGTGCTGCAGCCCCAGGTCACGCTGGTGATCCAGCAGGTGCGCGGCGCCCAGGTGGCGGTGCTCGGCCAGGTCGCCCGGCCCGGCCGCTACCCGCTCGAGAGCACCGCGATGAAGGTCACCGATGTGCTGGCCCTGGCCGGCGGCACGGCGCCCCAGGGTGCCGACCGGGTGATCCTGACCGGCCTGCGCAATGGCCGCCGGGTGCGCGCCGAGATCGACGTGGCCGACCTGTTTGTTGCCTGGACGCCCGAGAAGGACGTGCAAGTGATGGCCGGCGACACCCTCTACGTGCATCGCGCGCCCCAGTTTTATGTGTACGGCGAGGTGCAGCGCGCCGGCGCCTACCGGGTCGAGCGCCAGATGACGGTGCTGCAGGCCCTGTCCCTGGGCGGCGGCCTCAGCCCCCGCGGCACCGAGCGCGGCATCCGCATCCATCGCCGCGGCGAGGACGGCACCGTGCGCGTGAGCAACCCGCAACTCAACGACCCGGTGCAGCCGGACGACGTGATCGTCGTCCGCGAGGCGCTGTTCTGACCTGGACGCCAGCATGGGATTCACACAACTCATCGCCGTACTCAAGGCCCGCCGCGGCGCGCTGCTGGCCGTCTGGGGCGGCGTCGTGCTGCTGGCGCTGCTGCTCAGCCTGGTCCTGCCACGCCAATACCTGGCATCCGCCGAAGTGGTGGTGGAGCCCCGCGGCGGCGACCCGCTGGTCGGCCAGCCCGGCCACGGCGGCACCACGCCGGGCTTCCTCGCCACCCAGGCCGACATCATCGCCAGCGAGCGGGTCGGCGCCCGCGCGGTGGCTGCCCTCAAGCTCGCCGCCCAGCCCCGCTGGGCCGAGCGCTGGCAGAAGGCCTCGGGCGGGAAAGGCGATGCCAACCGCTGGATCGCCGGGCGCCTCAAGAAGAACGTCAAGGTCAGCCCGTCCCACGAGAGCAATGTGCTCACCCTCACGGTGACGGCCGACGACCCGCGCTTTGCCGCCGACTACGCCAACGCGCTGGCCCGCGCCTACCTCGAGACCGACCTCGAGCTGCGCGTCGAGCCGGCCCGCCAGTCGGCCGCCTGGTTCGACGAACACACCCGCCAGCTGCGCGGCAACCTGGAAAACGCCCAGGCCCGGCTGGCCGAGTTCCAGCGCGCCAACGGCCTGGTGGGCGACGACAAGCTCGACCTCGAAAGCGCACGCCTCGCCGAGCTGTCCACCCAGCTCACCGCCGCCCAGGCCCAGACCAGCGAGGCCAGCTCGCGCCAGCGCCAGGGCGGCGGCATGAGCGACGTCACCGCCAGCCCGCTGATCCAGGCCCTCAAGGTGGACCTCGCCCGCCAGGAGGCCAAGCTCATCGAGCTCGCCGGCTACCTGGGCGAAAACCACCCCCAATACCAGCGCGTGAAGAGCGAGGTGGAGTCCCTGCGCGCCCGGCTGCGCGCCGAGTCCGGCCAGGTGGCGGCGGTGGTGGGCACCAACAGCCGCATCAACCAGGCCCGCGAAGGCGAGATCCGCGCCCGGCTCGACGCCCAGAAGCAGCGCGTGCTCGAACTCAAGCGCCAGCGCGACGAGATGGGCGTGCTGCTGCGTGAAGTCGACAGCGCCCAGAAGGCCTACGACCTGGTGATGGCGCGCCTCACCCAGACCAGCCTCGAGAGCAAGTCGCGCCAGGGCAACGTGGCCCTGCTGTCGGCCGCCGAGGCGCCCACCGAGGCGGCCAGCCCCAAGCTGCTCCTCAACTTGGGGCTGGGCCTCGTCATCGGCGGCCTGCTCGGGGTGGCCGTGGCGATCGTGCGGGAGCTGCTCGACCGGCGCATCCGCGGTGCCGGCGACCTCGCCGAGGCCCTCGGCGCGCCGGTGCTGGCCGAGATCGGCAGCGCCGACGGATCGCGGGGGCCGCTCGCCGCCCTGCTGCCGGCCGCGTTGCGACGAGCCTGAGGAGATGAACGACATGGACATGAAACGCTTCGCCGGCCAGGCCCCGGGCCGGATGGCCTTTCCGCACCTGGGCGAGCTCCTCGTCTCGGGCGGCGCGCTGCCGGCCGAGGCGGTCGGCCGGGTGATGGCACGCCAGCGCGAGCTCGGCGTGCCCTTTGGCGAGGCCGCGGTGGACCTCGGCCTGGTCAGCCAGGCCGACGTGCTGGTGGCGCTGGCTCACCAGTTCGACTACCCGGTGCTGCCGGTGGGCGACCAGGGCGTCTCCCCCGAGCTGGTGGCTGCCTTCGAGCCGAACTCGGCGCGCGTCGAGGCCCTGCGCCAGCTGCGCAGCCAGCTGGTGCTGCGGCGGGCGGCCAACCACCACCTCAACACCGTCGCGGTGGTCGGCGCCGGACGCGGAGAAGGGCGCAGCTGGCTGGCCGCCAACCTGGCGGTGCTGTTCTCCCAGCTCGGCGAGCGGACCCTGCTGATCGACTGCGACCTGCGCTTCCCGCGCCAGCAGAGCCTGTTCCGCTTGGCCCCGGCCGGCGGGCTGGCCTCCCGCCTGGCCGAGCGGGGCGAGAAGGGCGCCATCCTGCCCCACCCGCGCTTTGCACACCTATCGGTGCTGCAGGCCGGCATCGTACCGCCGAACCCCCAGGAGCTGCTGGCCCGGCGGGCCTTCGGGGCGCAGATCGCGGTGGCCCGCGACACCTTCGACATGACCCTGATCGACACCCCGGCCACCGAAGTGGGCGCCGATGCCCAGCTGGTGGCGGCCACCTGCGGCAGCGCCATCGTGGTGGCGCGGCGCCACGCCAGTGACCACCGGCGCGTCGCGGCCCTGTCGGCGAGCCTGCGCGACGCCGGCGTGGCGGTGATCGGCGGCGTGCTGCTCGAGTTCTGATGATCGCCATGCCCACCGCCGGCTCCCGGCTCCCGGACAATCCCCTCGCGGCACGCCTCGAAGCGCGTGCCACGCGGGGCTTCGCCTGGGCGCTGTTCGGCGGGCTGTGGGCCAAGCTGCTGGTGGCGGTGCTGCTGAGCCAGCCGACGCTGGATGCGGAGGTCGATTCGGTCTACAACCGGCTGGCCGACCTGCTGCTGCTGGGCGGGCTGTTCGCCGCGCTGGTGGCCTACGCCGACGACATCCTGCGGCACTCGCCGCGGCTGATGGTGGTGGTGATCCTGGGGCTGGCATCCTTCCTGACCACCGAGGCGCTGGGTGGGCTCAACCTGCGGACGGCGGTCTTCGAATACCTCAAGATCGTCACCCCGGCGCTGCTGTCCCTGGTGCTGATGCGCCTCTACGCGCGCGATGCGGCGCTGGTGCTGAGGCTCTGTCGCATCACGCTGGCCCTGGTGTGGTGCCTGGCGTGCGTTGCGCTGGTGTTCCTGCCGCCGTCCCTCAACCGGGGCGGCGAGAAGTTCTGGCCGGTCTACTTTGCATCGCTCCACACCGCCTCCTATCTGATGGTGGTCTGTGCGGCGCTGTCGCTCTATCTCTTCGAAGCCGGCCAGCTGGGGCGCCGCCTGCTGATCGGGCTGGTGGCCTGCTCCTGCGTGCTGATCTTCTACGGCTGGGGGGTGCGCACCTCGATGGTCGCGGCGCTGGCCTTCGGGCTGGTCTACCTGGGCCAGCGCAGCCGCATGCTGCCCTTGGCGGTGCTGCTGGCCGTTGCCTTCGGGCTGGCGCTGGGCCTGGTACCGCTGCTGCTGGGCATCGTCCATCTGCCCACCTGGGAGGAGATGGTCGAGGTGTCGTCCGGACGCGTCTCGATGTGGCTGCAGAAGGCCGCCATCCTGGCCGACAGCAGCCTCGCCGAGTGGCTGTTCGGCCACGGCGAGGGCTCCGACTGGATCGTCTCCGAGGTGTGGTGGTGGAGCGCCAAGGATTCCCACAATGATTTCATCCGCCTGCTCAACCAGCAGGGCCTGGTGGGCCTCGGGCTGGTGCTGGCGATGCTGGTGACCTGGGCCGGGGTGTTTCCGCCGGGCGTGGCCGCGCCGCTGCTCGCTGCGCTGGCGGCATCCACCGCCTTCAGCAACGGCATCATGTTCCGCCCCCAGGCCAGCCTGGTGATGCCCCTGGCGCTGGTGGCCGCCACCGCCGCCTGGCAGCGCAACCCGCTGCGGGAGGCCGGCCGATGAGCCCGCGTGCCCGGCTGCTGGAGCGCCTCGAGGTGCTGGCCGTCACCGCCGCGCCGGGCGGCCAGCGGCTGCTCCACTTTGCGCTGGTGCAGGCGGTGTGCGGCACCGAGGCGCTGGGCCGGTTTGCCAACGACCTCTCCATCGCGATGATGCTGGGCCTCTTCTCGGCAGTGGGTTGGTCGGCCCTGGTGCTGGCCCGCGTGCCGGTGGCCGCAGCGGGGCAGAGCGCACCGGTGATGCTGGGCCTGGCCCGCGGCGCCGGGCTGTTCACGCTGCTGGCCTGCCTGGCCCTGCCGCTGCTGGCGTGGGGCGGCTGGATCTTCGAGCCCGCCTGGACGGCGCTGCTGCTGGCCGGGTGGACGGCCTACACGCTGGCCCGCCACTACGGCCTGGCGCTGGCCTGCTATCGCCGTTTGCTGGTGCTCGAGACGGTGCTCGTCGTGCTGCTCGTGGCCGGGCTGGGGCTGTTCGGCGACGGCCGGCCGTGGCTGGCCTATGCGGCCCTGGCGGTGCCGACGGCGCTGTTCGGAGCGGCGGCCCTGGCGCTGCTGGCCCTGCGTGCCAGGGGCGGCGACGCGCGACTGCCGGCAGGCAGCCTGCGTACTGCCAGCGAGCAGGCGGCCCTCAATTTCGTCAGCGGCGGCATGTCGATGGTGCTGGTGCCGTGCACGGTGCAGGTGGCCGGCGAAGCCTACGGCGGCCTGGTGGCCCTGATCGGCAGCCTCACCAGCGTGCTGCTGCTGTTTCCGCGGGCGCTCAGCTTCAATGCGCTGCCGGCCCTGGCGCGGGTGGTTCGCCACCAGGGCGTGGGCGAGGTGCGCGGCGTGCTGGCCGGCCTGCGCCGCAACCTGCTGCGGGTGAACAGCGGCCTCAGCCTGCTCGCCGTGGCGGCCTGGGGCGTGCTGGTGTGGCAGGGGCAGCGGGCCGACTTTGCGCTGGCGGGCGCGAGCGCGATCTTCCTGCTGCAACTGGCGAGCTTCTATGTGGGCCAGCTGGTGCTGCCCGAAGCCAATTACCTGCAGACCGTCGAAGAGACGCGCCTGCCGCTGCGGGTGAATGTCCTGTCGCTGATCCTGTTCGTGCTGGCCTGCGGGGGGGTGATGGCCATCGTGCCCCCCGGCGCCGACGCGGTGATCGGCCTTTTTTCCGTTCTTCTTGGTGCCACGCTGACGCGCAACCTGCTGTTGCGCCGTGCCGTGCTGCGCCGTGCCCCGGAGGTTTTTGCATGAGCCCCCTCGATCTTTCCAGTACGCCGCCTTCCGTGCTCCGACTCGCCATCTTCGTGCCCGACGGGCCGGTGCCGGCGTGGGTGCTGCGGCTGGTCGGCGACTGCACCGGGCTGCCCGGCGTCGCGCTGACCGCACTGCTGCGTGACGGCGTGGCCCTGCCCGAGGCCGACTGGGCCGACCGGCTAGACGGGCTGGTGTTCGACCGGGGCAGCTCGCCCCTGCGCCTGGTGCCGCTGGAAACCCCGGCCGGCGCGGCCGAGTGGTCCGGCGCCGGCGACGCCGCCGGCTGGCTGGCCGGGCAGGGCTGCGACGTGCTGCTCGACCTGCGCCTCTCGCCCACGGTGCTGCCCGGCGGGCCGGCCCAGCACTGGACGCTGATGCTGGCCGGCCGCCCGGCAGTCGACCCGCTGGCCGGCGCCGCGACGGTGGTGGACGGCGAGGACAGCACCGAGATCCGCCTGCAGGCGGTGGCCGACGGCGCGCCGGTGGACAGCTCGGTGGGCGCCTCGTGCAGCTTCTCGATCCGTCGCAACCGCCGCCGGGCGATCGCCAAGGGCATGGGCATGGTGCGCCGGGCGCTGCTGCGCCTGGCCAGCGGCAGCGCCAGTGAGTGCCCCGACACCAGCGCCCTGGCTGCCGCCTGGGTGCCGGCCGAGGCGCCCGCCGCCGCCGCGCGCTTCACGACGCTGCTGCAGCGGGGGGTGTCCCGCTCGGCGCTGAAGGCGCTGCACCGCGACCAATGGGGCATCGCGCTGGCCCTCGGCGAGGGCGTCTGCCTCGACCCGGCCCGGGCGCGCCTGATCTACCCGCCCGCCGATCGTTTCTGGGCCGACCCGATGGTGTGGCCGGCCGAGGGCGAGGGCTGGTGGGTGTTCATCGAGGAAGTCATCTACCGCGAAGGCAAGGGCAGCCTGCAGGCCATCCGCGTGCACCCGAGCTGCGACTGGGAGCCGCCGGTGCCGGTGATGCGGCGGCCGTGGCATCTGTCCTACCCCTTCGTCTTTGAATGGAACGGCGAGCTGTGGATGGTGCCCGAGAGCGGCGCCAACCGCACCGTCGAGCTCTACCGCTGCGCCGGCCTGCCCGACCGCTGGGAGAAGGTGCAGGACATCTTCACCGGCATCGACCTGGTGGACGCCACCCTGTTTGCCCACGAGGGGCGCTGGTGGCTGCTCGGCAACGTGAGCGAGCCCGGCGCCGACAAGCACGACGAACTCCACGCCTTCCATGCCGAAACCCCGCTGGGCCCGTGGCAGGCCCACGCCGCCAACCCGGTGGTGGCCGACGCGCGCTTTGCCCGTCCGGCCGGGCCGGTGTTCATGCACGAAGGCCGGCTGCTGCGCCCGGCGCAAGTCTGCGTGCCCGAGTACGGCCACGCGCTGAGCCTGCAGTGCATCGACCGCCTGACGCCCAGCGAATACGCCGAGCACACCGAGGGCCACATCGCCCCGGGCTGGCGGCCCGGCATCGACTGCGTGCACACCCTCAGCCACCAGCCGGGCCTGACGGCCTTCGACTTCCTGGTCCGCCGGCCGCGCTTTGCGCCCTGGCGCCTCCCCCAGTCCGCGCCGCTCGCCGCGGCCGGCACCGACGAGGGCACGACAGCATGAGAATCCAGATGATGGGCTGTGCGGTGGACAACCTCGACATGGAGGAGAGCCTCGCGGTGGTGGAAGGCTTCATCCGCTCCGGGCGGCCGCACCAGCACGTGGTGGTGAACGTGGACAAGATCGTCAAGGCCAGCCGCGACCCGGGCCTGCGCCGGATCATCAACGACTGCGACCTCATCAACGCCGACGGCATGCCGGTGGTGTGGGCCTCGCGCCTGCTCGGCAAGCCGCTCAAGGAGCGCGTCACCGGCGTCGACCTGTTCGAGGCGCTGATGGCGCGGGCCGCGCAGAAGGGCTGGCGGGTGTTCCTGCTCGGCGCCCGCGAGGAGGTAGTGAGCGGCGTCGCCCGGCTTTACCCGGCGCGCTACCCGGGCCTCACCATCGCCGGCTACCGCAACGGCTACTGGAGCCAGGCGGAAGAGGAGGAGGTGGTCGCCCAGATCAGCGCGGCGCGGCCGGACATCCTCTTCGTGGCGATCAGCTCGCCCACCAAGGAGGCCTTCCTGGCCCGCTACCAGGCGGCCATGAAGGTGCCCTTCGCGATGGGCGTGGGCGGCACCTTCGACGTGGCGGTGGGCCACGTGAAGCGCGCCCCGGTGTGGATGCAGAAGGCCGGGCTGGAGTGGTTCTACCGCTTCCTGCAGGAGCCGCGGCGGATGTTCCGCCGCTATTTCATCGAAGACATGGCCTTCGTCGCGCTGTTTGCGCGCGAATGGGTCCGCCGCTAGCCGACGGGAGACACCGCATGGGCATCGAAGACTGGGGCTATCGCTGGCTCAAGCGCTACATGGACGCACCGCAGTGGCTGAAGGCGCCCCTCGGGCGGCTCTACGGCCTGCTGCCCGACCGCCTGCGCCACGGCCGAGATTATCCGCGCTACCGGGCGGAGGCTAGCCTGAAATCGGCCGACGAGATCGCCCGGCTGGCCGACGGCCGGTTGCGCGAGACGCTCCAGTGGGCGGCGGCCACGGTGCCGGCCTACGCCGCGCTGGCAGCCCAGTTCGCCCTCGAGATACCGGCCGAGGAGCTCTTGGCGCTGTTCCCGCTGATGACCAAGCTCGACTACAAGCGCGACCCGCAGCGCTACATGTCGACGGCCTGCAGCGAGGCCGAGCGGCTGCCCATGCAGACCAGCGGCTCGGTGGCCGAGCCCTTCCGCTTCTTCCTGCACAAGGGCGTCTCGCGGGCCAAGGAGAGCGCCTACATCGAGGCCTTCGGCGAGCGCATCGGCCTGACGCGGCAGGACGTGGTGCTGTCGCTGCGCGGCCGCAACATCCGCGGCGCCAGCGCCGACGGCGGCTCGCTGCACAGCTACGAGCCGATCAAGCGCATGTTGTGGATCAGCCCCAACCACCTCGACGCGGCCTACATGCCGCTCCACGTGGAGGCCGCCATCGCCCACCGGGTGAGCTTCATCCAGGGCTATTCGTCGGCGGTGTATGAGCTGGCGCGCTGGCTGGAGTTCCACCCGGCGCCGCGCTTCACCGAGGCGGTGCGCGGCGTGCAGCTGTTCTCCGAGAGCGCCGACGAGGGCATGGTGGCGCTCGTCGAGCGCGTCTTTGGCTGCCCGGTGCTGGTGCACTACGGCCACTCCGAGCGGGCCGTGATGGCGGGTTCGATGCCCGACGACCACCGCTACTTCGTGTGGCCGCTGTACGGCCACGTGGAGCTGATCGACGAGGCCGGCCGGCCGATCACCGAGCCCGGCGTGCAGGGCGAGGTGGTGGCCACCGCCTTCGACAACAAGGTGATGCCCTTCATCCGCTACCGCACCGGCGACCTGGCCATGTGGTCCGCCGGCCCGGCCCACCCGGCGCTGCCCGGCTACCCGGTGCTGGAGCGCATCGACGGGCGCAACAACGATTATTTTGTGGGCCACGACGGGCGGCGGATTCCGGTGGCGTCCCTCGGCGGGCTGCGTCCGCCGGAGTTTTTGCAGGTCGAGGCCAGCCAGTACGAGCAGTTCGAGCCGGGGCAGCTGATCGTGCGCCTGCAGTCGGCGGTGCCGCTGGCGCCCGAGGTGCTGGAGGTGATCGACCGTTACTTCCGCACCAAGCTGCTCGGCTGCCTGGAGCCGGAGATCCACGTGGTGCCGCAGATCGAGCGTACCGCCCGCGGCAAGCGCCGGCTGATGATCCAGCACATCAAGGCCGAGGAGGGCGCGCGTGCCGCGTGAAGCCGCCCCGGCGCTGGTGATGCTCGGCCCAGACCTGCGGGCCCGGGGCGGCATCGCCTCGGTGCTGCGCGTGTGGCAGGCGGCCGGGTTCACCGCCGGGCGGCCGGTGCTGCACCTCGCCACCTACGTGGACGGCGGTGCACTGGCCAAGCTGGGGGCACTGCTGGGGGCGCTGCTGCGCTTCTGCGCGCTGCTGCTCACCGGGCGGGTGGCGGCGGTGCATGCCCATTCGGCCTCCAATGCCAGCTTCCGGCGCAAGAGCCTGTTCCTGGCCCTGGCGCGGCTGGCCGGCAAGCCCTATGTGTTCCACCTGCACGGCGGCGCCTTCGACCATTACCACGCCGGGCTGTCGGGCCTGGAGCGGGCCTGGGTGCGGCACACCATCCACGGCGCAAAGGTCGTCTTCGTGCTGTCGGAGAGCTGGGCCGGCTGGCTGCGGGAGGCCATCGGCCACCCGGACGTGCGCGTGCTGCCGAACCCGGTGCTGCCGGTGGCGCTGCCGCCGGAGGTGCCCCGCGAGGCGCAGACCCTGCTGTTCCTGGGCCGGCTGGAAACCGACAAGGGCGTGTTCGTGCTGGTCGAGGCGGTGGCGCGGCTGGCGCGGCTCCACCCGCAGCTGCGCGCCGTGCTGGCCGGCGAGGGCGACCTGGCTGGCGTGCGCAAGGCCGCGCTGGACGCCGGCGTGGCGGGCCGCATCGAGCTGCCCGGCTGGGTCGACGGCGACGCCAAGGCCCGCCTCCTGGCCCGGGCCGGCATCTTCGTGCTGCCGTCGCGTTTC
>JAKLLM010000049.1 GCA_023150125.1 Zoogloea sp. | reverse complement strand
AAGGCCGACCGGGAGGCCGCCGCCGCCGACCGCCAGGCCCGCCTGGCCGCCCGCCGCCCGCTGCAGAAAGAGCTCGACCAGCTCGACAAGAAGCTCGGCCCCTGGAACGCCGAAAAAAACCAGCTCGACGAACGCCTCGCCGACCCGGACCTCTACACCGGCCCCGAGGCCGGCGAGGTGCCCAAGCTCCTCAAGCGCCAGGCCGAGCTCACCGAGAAGATCGACGAGGCCGAGCTGCGCTGGCTGGAGCTCCACGAAGCCCTGGAGGCCATCCCCGCCGACTGAGCACCGCAGAAGCCCGCCCAAACTTCCCGAATCGGGTATCCTCCTCGCATTCAAAACCATTTTGAGAATGCAAGGAGAACCCCGATGCACACCTCGATCCGCAAGACCCTGCGCCGGCTCGCCCTCGCCGCCGGCCTCGCCCTTCCCGCCGTCGCCTCGGCCGGCTACTCTGCCAGCTACTCGCAGATCTACGTGCTGGGCGACAGCCTGTCGGACGTCGGCAACATCGAAGCCGCCTACGCCCCCATCGTTGCCGCCAACGGCGGCGTCCCGCTGCCGATCCTGGGCCTGACGGCCCCCGGCACACCGTCGGCCTACGCGCCGAACCGGGCCAGTAACGGCCCCATCTGGATCGACGCCTTCGCCGGCGCCTTCGGCTTCAGCTCGGTCGCCTCCCTCGCAGGCGGCACCAACTACGCCTTCGGCGGCGCCCGCACCGACAACCAGCTCTACAACCCGGTCATCCCCGACTTCCTCGGCCTGCTCCAGCAGCGCGACGCCCTGCTGGCCGCCCGCCCGGCCCTCGACCCGGACGCCCTCTACGTCGTGTGGGGTGGCGCCAACAACCTGCAGGACATCCTCACCGGCCGCCCCCGCGCCGACGGCACCCCGCAGAGCGTGGGCCAGACAGTTGCCGACCTCGCCGACATCATCGACAGCCTGGCCGCCGCCGGCGCCAGCCACTTCCTGGTGCCCAACGCTCCGAACATCGGCCTCGTGCCGCGCCTGCGCGAACGCGGCCCGCTCGCCGTCGCGTATGGCACACAGCTCACCGCAGCCCTCAACGGCGGGCTCGCCGCCCTCATCGACAGCCGCCGCCAGGCGGGGCTCGACATCCTGGGCTTCGACGCCGCCGGTTTCCTCGACGAGGTCGTCGCCAACCCGGCCAGCTACGGCCTCGCCAACGTCACCGAACGCTGCTACACCGGCGACGACCTCAACTTCAACGGCAGCGGCGGGGTCTGCACCGACCCGGCCAGCTACCTGTTCTGGGACGGCATCCACCCCACCACCACCGGCCACGCCCTGCTCGCCCAGGCCATGCTGCAGCACATCCCCGAGCCCGCCACCGCGAGCCTGCTGCTGGGCGCCCTGGCCGCCGCGGCTTGCAATTCGCGACGCATTCGGCAGGAGCCGCGCCGGTCTCTTTGCTAGAATCGCAGACTCGCAAGATCAACCGTCGCAATCTGGAGCCCCACGCCGTGCAACTCGTCTGTCTCGACCTCGAAGGTGTCCTCGTCCCCGAAATCTGGATCGAATTCGCGGAGCGCACCGGCATCCCCGAACTCCGCCGCACCACCCGCGAGGAGCCCGATTACGACAAGCTGATGAAGTACCGCCTCGACCTGCTCAAGCAGCACAAGCTGGGCCTGCCCGACATCCAGAAGGTGATCTCCGAGATGGGCCCCGAGCCCGGCGCCAAGGATTTCCTCGACGCCCTGCGCCAGGACTTCCAGGTCATCATCCTGTCCGACACCTTCTACGAGTTCGCCATGCCGCTGATGAAGCAGCTCGGCATGCCCACGCTGTTCTGCCACAAGCTCGAGGCCAATGCCGAAGGCTTCCTGGTGAACTACCACCTGCGCATGGCCAACCAGAAGAAGGAAGCCGTTCAGCGCTTCAAGGAAATCAACTTCAAGGTCATCGCCGCCGGCGACTCCTACAACGACACCGCGATGCTCAAGGAAGCCCACGCCGGCATCCTCTTCCGCGCCCCGGACAACGTCATCGCCGAATTCCCCCAGTTCCCGGTCGAACGCGAATACAGCGGCCTGATGGCCCAGATCCGCGCCGCCTCCGCCCGCATCTGACCCTTTCCTTCAGGCCGGCCCGGCCCCACGGCCGGCGGCCCCCGCCATGCACCGCCAACGCTTCTACACTCTCTCCGCCTCCTGCCCCGACCGCACCGGCATCGTCGCCAAGGTCTCCGGCTTCATCGCCGAGCACAAGGGCTGGATCCTCGAAACCGCGCTCCACGCCGAGCCTGCCGAAGACGCCGAGCACCGCGGCCGCTACTTCATGCGCGTCGAGATCCGCGCCGACTCGCTGCCCTTCATGCTCACCGAGTTCCGCGAGCGCTTCGCGCCGATCGCCGAAGAACTGCAGATGGACTGGAAGATCACCGATTCGGCGGTCAAGAAGCGCGTCGTCGTGCTGGTCTCGAAGCAGGAGCACTGCCTCTACGACCTGCTCGCCCGCTGGCAGTCGAAGGAGCTCGACATCGAGATCCCCTGCGTGATCTCCAACCACGACACCTTCCGCGGTTTTGTGGAATGGCACGGCATCCCCTTCCACCACGTGCCGGTGACGCCCGACAACAAGGCCCGCGCCTACGCCGAAGTCCAGCGCATCTTCGACGAGGTGGGCGGCGACACGATGGTGCTGGCCCGCTACATGCAGATCCTGTCGCCCGAGCTGTGCGCGGCCAACCCGGGCAAGATCATCAACATCCACCACAGCTTCCTGCCCAGCTTCGTCGGCGCCAAGCCCTACCACCAGGCCTATCACCGCGGGGTCAAGCTGATCGGCGCCACCTGCCACTACGTCACCAGCGAGCTCGACCAGGGCCCGATCATCGAGCAGGACGTGATCCGCATCGACCACTCGGACTCGGTGGAAGACATGGTCCGCTACGGCAAGGACATCGAGAAGGCCGTGCTCGCCCGCGGCCTGCGCTACCACCTCGAAGACCGGGTGCTGGTGCATGGCAACAAGACGGTGGTGTTCCGCTGATCCGTCACGGGCCTTCCACCCCTGCAGCCGGCTCCGAGGGGCCGGCTTTTTTACGCCCGTCCGGGCTGTAAAAATACCCGACTTGTGCACACCCCCGAGCCGCCGGGCGCTTCCTGCGGCAAACGGCCGGGCAGGCCCGCCGGGGCAGCCCGGACCCGGAAAGCAAAGAAAACATTCCCCCCACCGCGAAATACCCCGCAGGGCACGGCAATAAACACTTGCTCCGCGACCGCTCCCCGGGAATGAAAAAAGCCGGCAGCCGCCAAAAAGGAAATGCCGGCGCGCCCACGCCGATCGAGCAAATCGTGAAAGGCGTCACGAACGCCAATTCCAGCCGCTCAAATCGGTAGCTTTTACAGGATCGACCGATCATTTCATTGGAATAGCCTTTATTGAAATGCAGGCCACTGAATAAAAAGACAAAAATACAGCCTGAAACAAAAAGGCACACTAATTGCAAATCCGGATGGAGAGAAGAAATCCTGCCTCGCAGGGCTCTTCCAGAAAATCTTTCCTATTCGAGAAAGCAAGAAATGAACGCCAATAAAATCACACTTACCGCCATACTCAGCGCCTTGCTCGGGCTCGCATCCCTGCCCTCCCACGCCGCCCCCCTGTTCTTCCAGGATTTCGACAGCGGGCTGGGCGCCAACGAATCGAGCTACGGCGCTTTCGCGCTCGGCACCGCAGGCAACACCATCAACGGCAGCGCGACGATGGGCCACCCGGGCGGCTACGGAAACTACGAATACTCCTACTACCAGATCGACAACGTGGCCCTCACCGGCACGAAGATCCTGCTGAGCTTCGATTACTCCGCGTATATCGAACCGTACTGGGACGGCTTCAACGTGGTGGTCGGGACGGACCCGCTGAACCCGCCCGAGGGCGTGGTCAGCCCGACCGCCAGCTCCGGCATGCAATACAGCGTGGGATACAACCTGTCGAGCCTGGGCCCCGTCCATTTCGACTCGAGCCTCAACCCGACCGGAAAGGCCGAATTCGACCTCTCCGCGCTATCCGGATCCACCGTCAGCATCCGCTTCCAGTTCCAGTCCGACATCAGCATCAGCAACAGCGGCTTCAACATGGACAACCTGCTGATCAGCAACGAGCCGGTTAGCTCCGCCGTCCCCGAGCCCACCAGCTTTGCCCTGCTGGGCCTGGGCCTTGCCGGCCTCGGCCTGAGCCGTCGCAAGCGCCGCTGAGCACCGACCGCAGGGTGCGGCAAAACCGGCTTCTGCCGGTTCTTTGCTTTGTGCAGGGCGCCGGACTAGAGCAGGAGCATGCCCGCCGCCAGATCGAGCTTGCGCTCGGCCACCGCGTGGCGTGGCACCGAGGCCAGGAAGGCAACGCGGCGCGAGCTGCCCGGAGTAGCGGTGGAGAACTCGAGCAGCGGCACGATGGAGGCATCGGGGCTTTCGGGGGGCACGACGGTGTTCATCGCGTCGAGGGACAGCGACAGCTTCTCGGCACGGATCACCGCGTCGGCCGCCTCGAGGGTGCGGATGACACCCTCCAGCGTGGCATCCAGCCCGCTGCCGGCCGAATGATGGGCGGCGAGCTCGGCCGTGTTGGCAGCCAGGCTGTCGCGCAGGCGCTCGATGTCGCGGCCTTTCCAGGAGCCGCACTCCAGCGCATCCAGGCCGGCGCGGCTTTTCTCCATCAGCTCGAGGCGGCCACTCAGGAGGCGCTGGGCGAAGGCCAGCCGGTCGCCCTGCTGCTGGCGGCTGTTGATCTCGCGCAGCGCGGCGATCACCAGGCCTTCGAGCACGGTGTCGGCGATGCGCTGGCGCAGGGCCTCCTCGGTGGCGGCAAAGCCGAACAGGCGGAAGTGGCGGAAGCTGACGGTCTTCTGCTCGACGTCGTGGCGCACGATGTCGCCGTCGAGGGCGGTGCCGAGCACCGTCTGCTCGCTGCGCGTGGCGGCGACGACGCAGCACACCCGGTCGAGCGCGCTGCCGGCCGGTGAGGCCAGGAAATCCTGCAGGTCGTGGCTGTCGCGGAGCGCCGCCGCCACGTCGGCGGGCCGCACGAAAAATGCCCGCAGCACCGGGCTCGCCGACCAGTTTTCGGGGGTGGTGTCGATGCAGGGCGGCAGCGCGGCGGCCACCTGGTCGGCGTAGGCCAGGGCCCGGGTGACCGCCGGGCACAGGCGCTCCTGCACGCCGTCGAGCAGCCGCAGGCGCGGGTCGGTGGCGTCGATCACCCGCGCCACGGCCCCGGCGAGGCGCGGGTCGCCGTCGCAGACTTCACCGCCCTTGCCGAGCAGCCAGTCCAGGAAGCCCATCGCCCGCGCTCCGCCCGTTCAGCCGGCCCGCCGCACCAGCAGCAGGCCGCACTCCAGGTGGTGGGTGTAGGGGAACTGGTCGAAGGCCGCCGCCGCCGCGATGCGGTGAGTGGCCTGCAGCGCCGCCACGTTGTCGCGCAGGGTATGCGGGTTGCAGGAGATGTAGAGGATGTTGTCGAAGCCGCGGGCAAGCTCGACGGTGGGCGCGTCGAGGCCGGCGCGGGGCGGGTCGACGAAGAGCGTGGTGAAGTCGTAGGCGGCGAGGTCCACGTCCTTCATGCGCCGGTATTCGCGGCCGCCGGCCAGGGCGTCGCTGATCTCGTCGCTGGCCATACGCACCATCTTCACGTTGTCGACGCCGTTGGCCTCGAGGTTGTAGTCGGCGGCGCGCACCGAGGGCTTGCTCATCTCGGTGGCCAGCACGCGGCCGAACAGCGGCGCCAGCGCCACCGTGAAGTTGCCGTTGCCGCAGTAGAGCTCCAGCAGGTCGCCGCCGATGCCCGCCGCGCGGGCCCGCGCCCAGCCGAGCATCTTGCGGTTAACGCCGCCGTTGGGCTGGGTGAAGCTGCCCTCGAGCTGCTGGTAGCGGAGCTGCCGGCCGTCGAGCTCGAAGGCCTCCAGCAGCCAGTCGCGGCCGAGGACGATCTTCTGCTTGCGGCTGCGCCCGATGAGCTGCACGCCGAGCTCGGCCGCCAGCCCGGCCGCGGCGGCCTGCCAGGCCTCGTCGAGCGGGCGGTGGTAAACGAGGGTGATCATCAGCTCGCCGGAGAGCGTGGCCTGGAAGTCGACCTGGAAAATCTTGCGCTTGAGCGGCTCGCTGGCCATCAGCGCGTCCCGCAGGCGCGGCATCGCGGCGGCGATGGGGGCAGCGGCGGGCGGGAAGGCGTCGAGCACGACGACCTTCTTCGGGTCGGCCGGGTCGAACATCGCGTAGTCGACGCGCTCGCCGGTGTGCCACATGCGGAACTCGGCGCGCAGGCGGTAGGCCTGGGGCTCGGAGGTGAAGACCTCCGGCTCGGGCAGGTCGAAGGCGGCGAAGTCGGCCTTGTAGCGGGCCACCTTTTCGGCCAGCTGTTGCGGGTAGTCGGCGGGGTCGAAACTGGGCAGGGGCATGTCGCGCACGGCCCGGCCCACGGCCGAACCGATCAAAGGGGGGATGAGGCCCGGAATATACGCCTGTCGGCGAGCCACGGGGAAACCCGTGCCGTGCGGCGGCAGGCGGCCGTGCCGCCCCCTCTCCGGGCAGGAAAGCTCAGATCAGCCGGACCTGCCAGCGATACCACTTGGCCGACATCAGTTCTGCCAGGGCCTTGGCCATCGCTTCGAGGCGGGCGTCGAAGGCGCCGTCCTTGCCACCGGCCAGGAAGGCGATCTTGTTGGCCCAGCTCACCCGCACGCCGGGGCAGACCTTGCCGTCCACATCGACCGTCTCGTATTCGTAGGCGACCGCGCCCCATTGCTGCATCTCGAACAACTTGGCCAGCTCGCCGCCCTGCACGGCGAGCACGTAGGTTTCGACGTAGGCGGCGAAGTCCTGCTCGTCGGCGTATTCGCGGCCGGCGTCAGCGGGGTCGCGCTCGAGGGCGGTGTTCGGGCCGAGGGCGATGACCAGGCAGGCGTCCTTGTAGAGGGCCTGCATGCGGTGCATCAGGTTTTCGCTGGGGCCGTTCTCGGCCAAGGCCTTGAGCAGGGAGTCCTGCTCGATCTTGAACTGTTCGTACTTGTCCATGGTGTGCGGGGTGAGGAGAAAACCGCCGGAGACTAGCAGATTGCCGCCGCGCCGGGCATCGCCGCGCAGCCCCCAGAACAAGAACGGGCGCCCGAAGGCACCCGTTCCGTTTGCTGCAGGGGAGAAGCGGCTTACTGGTGGTAGGCGCTCTCGCCGTGGGAGGTGATGTCGAGGCCTTCGCGCTCCTCGTCTTCCGCCACCCGCAGGCCGACGAACATGTCGACCAGCTTGTAGGCGATGAAGGCGACGACGGCCGACCACACCACGGTGATGCCGACGGCGGTGGCCTGGACGATGACCTGGTCGGCGATCGAGTAGGTGTCCGCAGCCTTGTTGGCGACGTAATCCCAGATGCCGGTGCCGCCGAGCGACGGGGCCGCGAACACGCCGGTGAGGATCGCACCGAGGATGCCGCCGACGCCATGCACGCCGAACACGTCGAGGGAGTCATCGGCACCGAGCATGCGCTTGAGGCCATTCACACCCCACAGGCAGATCGCACCGGCCAGCAGGCCCATCACGATCGCGCCCACCGGGCCGACGAAGCCGGCCGCCGGGGTGATCGCCACCAGGCCGGCGACGGCGCCCGACGCGGCACCCAGGCCGGACGGCTTGCCCTTGACCAGCCATTCGACCAGCAGCCAGGAGAAGGCCGCAGCGGCGGTGGCCACCCAGGTATTGACGAAGGCCAGGGCGGCAGAGCCGTTGGCTTCGAGGGCGGAGCCGGCGTTGAAGCCGAACCAGCCCACCCACAGCAGGGCGGCGCCGACGATGGTCAGGGTCAGGCTGTGCGGGGCGAAGGACTCGCGACCGAAGCCGATCCGCTTGCCCACCAGGAAGGCACCGACCAGGCCGGCCACGGCGGCGTTGATGTGCACCACGGTGCCGCCGGCGAAGTCGAGGGCGCCCTTCTGGAACAGGAAGCCGGCCGTCGCGTTGGCCGCCTCGGCAGCTTCGGCAGAGACGTAGGCATCCGGGCCCGCCCAGTACCACACCATGTGCGCGACCGGCAGGTAGCTGAAGGTGAACCAGAGCACCGAGAACAGCAGCACCGCCGAGAACTTGATGCGCTCGGCGAAGGCGCCGAGGATCAGGGCCACGGTGATGGCGGCGAAGGCACCCTGGAAGGCGACGTAGATGTACTCGGTGATCACCACGCCCTTCGAGAAGGTGGCGGCGACGGAGTCCGGCGTGATGCCCTTCAGGAAGGCCTTGTCGAGGCCGCCGAAGAAGGCGCTGCCTTCGGTGAAGGCGATCGAGTAGCCGTACAGCACCCACAGCACGCTGATCAGCGAGAACACCGCGAAGACCTGCAGCAGCACCGACAGCATGTTCTTGGCGCGCACGAGGCCGCCGTAGAACAGCGCCAGGCCGGGAATACACATCAGGATGACGAAGGCCGTGGCCACCATCAGCCAGGCATTGTCACCCTTGTTGGGGACCGGCGCCGGAGCGGCTTCGGCAGGCGCGGCGGCAGCTTCGGCCGGCTTGGCTTCGGCGGCAACGGCGGTGGGCGGAGCAAGCGGGGCCTCGGCCTTGGCTTCGGCCGGCGCGGTGACGGCCGGGGCTGCGGCCGGCGCTTCCGGCTTGTCCTCGGCGAGGGCGCCCCCCGCAAGGCCCAGGGCCACGGAGGCCAGCAGGGCAGCGAATAGCTTTCTCATGATGGCAGGCTCCTTATTACAGGGCTTCGGCGCCGGACTCGCCGGTGCGGATGCGGATGGCTTGTTCGAGGTCGAACACGAAGATCTTGCCGTCACCGATCTTGCCGGTGCTGGCGGACTTTTCGATGGCTTCGATGACCTGGTCGAGGATCTCGGTCTTGACGGCGGCCTCGATCTTGACCTTGGGCAGGAAGTCCACGACGTATTCGGCGCCGCGGTAGAGCTCGGTGTGCCCCTTCTGGCGGCCGAAACCCTTCACCTCGGTGACGGTGATGCCCTGCACGCCGATGGCCGACAGCGCCTCGCGCACTTCGTCGAGCTTGAAGGGTTTGATGATGGCGGTAACGAGTTTCATGGTCGGGTTCCTCAGGCACGGCGGCCCTCGGGCCGCCATGGGATGGCTGGAATTAGAACGTGCGGGTGATCGAGAACAGGATGCGGTCCTTGCCGAGATCCTTGCCCAGGAGGTTCGTGTACCAGGCGCTGCTGGCGGTGGTGTTGATGTAGCTGAGGCCCAGCACCGTGCCGCTGAAGTCCTTGGTCACGCCCAGCTTGTAGTCGGTGTAGGAGGCACCCTCGGCCGAGGAACCATTCACCTTCTGGCGGCCCACGTGGGCGATCAGGTTGACGGTGGGAACCAGCTCGTAGTTGGCGGTCAGGTCGAGGTAGCCGGAGTTCTTGCTGCCGACCCAGCCGAACAGGTCGCTGAAGGAGTGGGAATACTTCAGGGTCAGGAAGCTCCAGCTGCCGGCCACGTAGCCTTCCAGGGTGTTCGGGTTGTTGCCGTAGCCGGAGCCCGGGTAGAAGTACTGCAGCAGGCCCACGTCGTAGCCGAAGTCACCGACGGTGTTCTTGTAGCCGCCGTAGAAGTCCATCTCGATGCTGTTGCTCACGGTCGAGCTGCCGTCGCTCAGCCAGGACACGTTGGAGGCCCAGGTGCCCAGGTAGATGCCGCTCGAGTGGGCGTAGTCGAAACCACCCTGCACGGCCGGCTTGCGGTTGGTCTGGCCGATACCGCGGTAGATGTACTCGGAGGCCAGCGTGAGGTTGGTGGAGAAGGTGTGCTCCGGCGCGGGTGCCGCGGCCTGGGCAGAGGCGAGGCTGGGCAGCACGGAGGCGGCGATCAGGGCGGAGGCGATGACGGTCTTGCGCATGATGGAAATCTCCAAAGTGTCTAATCGGGGGTTTCAAAGCTATGGCTTGTCCTTAGCAACCCATGTGCCAGTTTTAAAAACCTTTTTATTTCATTAAATTAGGTACGCTCAACGGCTTCTGTTGCAGCGCAAGAAGCAAGCCGTGCGCACCAGTTTGGATTCGCGCACCATTTGAGGGCGCCGATTTGGTGCATCGCCCGATGGGGCCGGCGCCCGGGGGCGATGCTAAACTTCAGGCAAGCCCTCTTTTCCAATCAACCATGAGGAACACGTCCATGGCCAACCCCAAGATCCTCGACGAAATCGGTTCGAAAGTCTCCGAGCTCCTCGCCAACAGCCCCGCCAAAGACCTGGAAAAGAACGCCCGCGCCCTGCTCGCCAGCGGCTTCTCCAAGCTCGATCTGGTGACCCGCGAAGAGTTCGAGGTGCAGCGCGAAGTGCTGGCCCACACCCGCGAGAAGCTCGCCGACCTGGAACACCGGGTCGCCCGCCTCGAGGCCGAGCTGGCCGCCCGCTCGCCGGCCGACGAATAAGCCGCCACGGCACCAAGCCACGAGGGCGCTGCGGCGCCCTCTTTCATGTCTGCCCAGGAGAGCCCCGTGCGCACCCCGTTCATCATCGCCCTGCTGGCCATCGGCCTGGGTCTCTCCGGGTGCACCAGCCTCGGCCCGCAAACCCTCGACCACGCCCGCCTGCAGTACAACGAGGTCATCAAGCGGACCACCGAAGAACAGCTCCTGCTCAACATCGTGCGCCTGCGCTACACCGACACGCCGAGCAGCCTGGCGGTGTCGGCCATCGCCGCCCAGTTCGAGCGCAGCCAGAGCGTCGGCCTGCTGCCCTTCTTCACCGCCGCGGGGGGCGACCTCAACCGCAGCTTCACCGCCGTGCTGCCCCAGGCCCAGATCATGGGCGCCGACCGGCCCACCTTCAGCCTCACCCCCCTCGACGACCAGGAATTCACCCGCAAGCTGTTCACCCCGCTCCCGCTCGACGGCGTGATCTACCTGGCCAAGACCACCTGGCCGATCTCCAAGGTCTTCCGCCTCTACCTCGAAAACCTCAACTGGGTGCCCAACGCCGAGACCGCCAGCGGCCCCACGCCCCGCCTGGCCCCGCCGGTCGACGACTTCCTGCGTGGCATCGCAGCCCTGCAGAGCCTGCAGGACCGGGGTGCCCTGGTGTTCGGGATGGCCGAGCAGGAAGAAACCCTCGGCGGTGCCCTGCCGGCAGGCGCCGTGTCGGCCCGCGACCTGATCGAAGCCACCCGCAACGGCATGGAATACCGCCCCGACGCCAGCGGCCGCCACTGGCGCCTGCTCCGCCGCAACAGCTATCCGGTGGTGCGCATCGCCCCCGACCAGCTCGACAGCCCGGATGCCCGCACCTTTGCCGAAGTCTTCCGGCTGCGTCGGGGGGCCAGCGAGTTCCGCCTCACCCAGGAAGCCCTCAGCCCCTTCCGCGCGGCGCAGCCGGCCGACGGGCTGACCCATCTCGACCTCGAGACCCGCTCCCTGCTGCAGGCCCTTTACTACGTCAGCCACGGCGTCGAGGTACCCGCAGCCCACCGCGCCCGCGGCCTCGTCACCGTCACCCGCGACGGCGCCGGGCGCGATTTCGACTGGCAGCAGGTGATGGGCGAACTGTTCCAGGTGCGCAGCCAGCCCGGCACCGAGCGCCCCGCCAACGCCCACGTGGCGGTGAAATACAAGGATCACTGGTTCTACGTGGACGAAGCCGACCAGGACAGCAAGTCCACCTTCTCGCTGCTGGTCGAACTGTCACGCCTCGAACTCACCGGCAAGAGCGGCCCCGGCCCCCAGCTGACCCTGCCGATCGGTCGCTGACGCCACCATCTAGGGCGCATATGCGCTGCCATTGAGCGCAGCAACAGGATAAACTCCAGGCTTTATGCGGATCTCATCATGAGCCTGGCCGTCCTGACCAGTCGCGCCCTCGTCGGCCTGGCCGCCCCCGAGGTAAGCGTCGAAGTCCACCTTGCCAACGGCCTGCCCGCCTTCGCGCTGGTCGGGCTGCCCGACATCGAGGTGCGCGAGGCCCGCGACCGGGTGCGCGCCGCGCTGCAGACCAGCCAGTTCGAGTTTCCCCAGCGGCGCATCACCGTCAACCTCGCCCCCGCCGACCTGCCCAAAGAGGGCGGCTGCTTCGACCTCGCGATCGCGCTGGGCATCCTGGCCGCCTCCGGGCAGATCCCCGCCGACGCCCTCGCCCAGTACGAGTTCTCCGGCGAGCTCTCGCTTTCGGGCGAGCTGCGCCCGGTGCGGGGCAGCCTGGCCCTGGCCCGCCAAGCCGCCGAGAGCGGGCGCACCCTCGTCCTGCCCTCGGCCAACGCCGCCGAGGCCGCGCTGGTGAGTGGCGTCACCATCCTGCCGGCGCCCAGCCTGCTCGCCGTCGTCGCCCACCTGTGCCGGCACACGCCGCTCGAGCCCTACGCCGGCGCCCCCCTCGCCCCGCCGCCCAGCTACCCCGACCTCGCCGACGTCAAAGGCCAGATCCAGGCCCGGCGCGCCCTGGAGGTCGCCGCCAGCGGCCAGCATTCGCTGCTCTTCTACGGCCCGCCGGGCACCGGCAAGTCGATGCTCGCCCAGCGCCTGCCGGGCCTGCTCCCGCCGCTGAGCGACGCCGAAGCCCTCGAGACCGCGGCGATCCATTCGGTGGAAGGCAGCTTCCGCCCCGAACGCTGGCGCCAGCGCCCGATCCGTGCGCCGCACCACTCGGCGTCCACCGCGGCCCTGGTGGGTGGCGGCAGCACGCCGCGGCCCGGTGAGATCAGCCTCGCCCACAACGGCGTGCTGTTCCTCGACGAGCTGCCCGAGTTCGACCGGCGCGTCCTCGAAGCCCTGCGCGAGCCCCTCGAGAGCGGCCACATCACGATCTCCCGCGCTGCCCGGCGGGCCGAATTCCCAGCCCGCTTCCAGCTCGTCGCAGCAATGAACCCCTGCCCCTGCGGCTTCCACGGCCACCCGGACGGGCGCTGCCGATGCACGCCCGAGCAGATCGCCCGCTATCGGGGCAAGCTCTCCGGCCCGCTCATCGACCGCATCGACCTGCTCCTCGAAGTGCCCATGCTGCCGGTGGCCGACCTGCAGGCGGCACCCGCCGGCGAGACCAGCGCCGCGGTGCGGGAGCGCGTCGCCCGCAGCCGGGCGATCCAGCTGGATCGCCAGGGCAAGCCCAACGCCAGCCTCGCCGGCGCCGAGATCGAGGCCTGGTGCCAGCCCGACGCGGCCGGCGGCAAACTGTTGCAAAGCGCCATCGAGCGCCTCGGCCTGTCGGCCCGCGGCTACCATCGGATCCTGAAAGTCGCGCGTACAATCGCGGACATGGGCGAAGCCCCGGCGGTCGGCGCGGCCCACGTGGCCGAAGCCATCCAGAGCCGCCGCGGCCTCGCCTGAGGCGCCCCCCCAGCGCGCCTCACGCTCTACCCAATCTCAATCCAAGCAGGAGTTTCACGTGGCATCCACCCCATCCACCGGCGCCCCCCGGGGCAAGAACTGGTTCTTGTGGTTCATCGGCTTCATCATCCTGAGCGTGGCGCTCGTCATCGGCTACACCTGGCTGGCCCTCAGCTGGAGCTATTCCGCCGGCGAGCGGGCCGGCTACGTGCAGAAGTTTTCGCAGAAGGGCTGGCTGTGCAAGACCTGGGAAGGCGAGCTGGCCATCGTCGCGATCCCCGGCAGCCTGCCCGAGATCTTTCCCTTCACCGTGCGCGACGACAAGATTGCGGCCGAGATCAACGCAGTGATGGGCAAGCGGGTGTCCCTCTCCTACCAGCAACACCTGGGCATCCCGTCCAGCTGCTTCGGCGAAACCGGCTACTACGTCGACAAGGTGCACGTCGTGGAGTAAGCGGCCTCAAGGGCGTGGAACAGGCAGTGGGGAAACAGGCCCCCCCCGCCAGCGCCATTCCCCCCCACAGCGCCCCCTGCCCTGCAGAGCCGGCCGCCGGTAACGGGCAACCGGCGCAAGCCCCCCAACACCCCACGCTCCATCCCCCGCATCCATGCCCTACATCCAACTGGCCGTGCTGCTGGCGGCGCTGGCCACGGTCGGCCCCTTCTCGATCGACACCTACCTGCCGGCGCTGCACGCGATCGGCAGCGATCTCGGTGCCAGCCAGCTCCAGGTGCAGCAGACTCTCACCGCCTACATGCTGCCGATGGCGGCGATGGTGCTGTGGCACGGCGCGCTGTCCGACGCCTGGGGACGCAAGGGGGTGATCGTGGTGTCGATGCTGCTCTTCGCGCTGGCCTCCCTGGTGTGCGTCTTCGCCGGCAGCATCGAGACGCTGCTGGTCGGCCGCGCGCTGCAGGGCATCAGCGCCGGGGCGGGCATGGTGGTGGGCCGCGCCGTGGTGCGCGACCTGCACGAAGGGCCGGCCGCCCAGCGCCTGATGAGCCACGTCCGATGCTCGGCGGCTGGATCTTCATGGCCTTCGGCTGGCGGGCGGTGTTCGTCTTCCTGGCCCTGCTCGGGCTGGGCCTGGCCCTGGTCACCGCCCGGCAGCTCCACGAAACGCTGCCGCCGGCGGCCCGCCAGCCGCTGCACCCGGTGCTCCTGGCACGGCGCTACGGCCAGGTGTTCTCGACGCCGGGCTTCGTGCTGCTGACGCTGGCCGGCGGGCTGGGCTTCAACGCCTACTTCCTCTACGTGCTGTCGGCGCCGGTGTTCCTGATCCAGCACCTCGGCCTCGCGGAGACCGGCTTCGGCTGGTTCTTCATCCCCACGGTGCTGGCGATGATGGCCGGCTCGGCGGTGTCGGCGCGGCTTGCCGGCCGCCTGTCGCCGGTGCGCACGGTGGGCGTCTCCGTGGCGACGATGCTCGTGGCGGCGGCCTGCAACCTGGCGGTGTCCGGGCTGCTGTCGCCCGGCCTGCCCCAGTCGGTGCTGCCGATCATGCTGCACACCTTCGGGATGGCCATCGGGCTGCCCTGCCTCACGCTGCTGGCGCTGGACCATTTCCCCGAGCACCGCGGGCTGGCCTCGAGCTGCCAGAGCTTCCTGCAGATGCTGGTCAGCGCCCTGTGCGCCGGTGTCGCCGCGCCGGCGCTGTGGGGCTCGGTGCAGCGGCTCGCCGTCGGTTCGGCCGCCAGCCTGGCGCTCAGCCTGGTCTGCTGCGGGCTGTGGTGGCTGCGCTTTCACCCCCGCGCGGAGGCCCGGCCATGAGGTGGTCCGAATCCATCGACATGTATTGCGAGCGCACCGACCCGAGCCTGTGGTCGGAGCCCCTCAACGCCGTCACCAACCTGGCCTTCCTCGTCGCTGCCGCGCTGCTGTGGCGGCAGGCCGGGCGCAGCGCCGGGCGGGACATGCGGGTGCTGACGCTGCTGATCGCCGCGGTCGGCCTCGGCAGCATCGCCTTCCACACCATCGCGACGCGCTGGGCGGCGCTGCTCGACATCGGCTTCATCGCGGTCTTCGTGCTGGCCTTCCACCAGCGCTTCCAGGTGCATGCGCTGGGGCGCAGCAACGGGGCGGCCAGCCTGGGCGTGGGCGTCTTCGTGGTGCTGGCCGGGCTGTTCGTGCTGGCCATCAAGCAGCTGCCGAGCCTCAGCCAGAACGATTCCGAAAGCTACCTGGCGCCCTTCCTGCTGCTCCTGGTGTGCGCCCGGCAGGCTGCGCCGCGCTGGCCGGTGGCGGCCCGCTGGCTCAACCGGGCGGCCGGGCTGTTCGTGGCGAGCCTCGTCTGCCGCGCCATCGACCAGCCGCTGTGCGAGGCCTGGCCGGCCGGCACCCACCTGGGCTGGCACCTCATCAACGCCGCAATGCTGTATTGCTGCATGCGCGGGCTGCTCGCCGCCCGGCCGGCGGCGACCGGCTAAGCCCATCTCAGCCCGCCAGCTCCCGCTCGGCCCAGAACAGCGCAGTGATCGTCTTGGCGTCGGTGATGCGGCCGTCGAACACCGCCGCCCGCGCCTCCGCAAGCGGCATCCGGATGATCTCCAGAAACTCCCCCTCGTCCCAGGCATGGCCCACGTGGTGGAGGCCGGTGGCGAGGAAGATCTCGATCCGCTCGTCCGAGTAGCCGATGCACGGGTGCATCACACCCAGGTGCCGCCAGTTGGCGCCGACGTAGCCGGTCTCCTCCTGCAGTTCGCGCCGGGCACAGGCCAGGATGTCCTCGCCGGCGTCGATCTTGCCCGCCGGCAGCTCCAGGAAGGCCCGCCGCAGGGGGTAGCGGAACTGCCGCTCGAAGATCAGCGTGCCGTCCTCGCACACCGGGATCACCACCACCGCGCCCGGGTGCCTGACGTATTCCCGCAGGCCCGTCCGGCCGTCGGGCAGGCGCACCTCGTCGCGAAAGACGTGCAGCAGCTTGCCGTCGAAAACCTGCTCGGTGGATTGCTGTTCTTCGTGCAAGGGGTCGTGCATGGGGGGCTCCGTGAATTCGCAAGACCGAAAGCATCGCACCCGGCGGCCGCGGCTGGCTAGGCCGTCCGGCATAATCGACGGATGGATTCCGACAGCCCGCTGCTCTCCGACCACCTGCTCGCCCCCAGCGGCGGGCTGGTCTACCACCTGCGCGCGCTGCGCCACCGGCATGGCCTGTGGGCGCCCTTCCACCGCGTGCTCGCCGGCTGGCTGGCGGGCTGGCAGCCCCGGCGGCGCGAGCTGGTGATCGTCGGTCCGAACGCGGGGTATGCGCTGCCGGCGGGCTTCTTGCTGCGCTTCGAGCGGGTGACGGCCCTCGAGCCCGACCCGCTGGCGCGCCGACTGCTCAGCCGCCGCGCCGACGCCGGCCGGCTGGCTTTCAGCCGCCTCGACTGCCTGGCGACGCCCGACGGGCTGGCCCGGCTCGCCGCCGCCCACCCCCACGCTGCGATCCTGTTCTCTAACGTGCTGGGCCAGGTCGCGGCCCCCGCCGACGACTGGCACTGCCTGATCGCCCGCCACCTGGCCGGCCACGCCTGGGCGAGCTACCACGACGTGATCTCGACCGCCGCCCGGCCGAAGCCTGGCGGCGAGCCCGCCATCATCACAAACGATCAAGACCTGGAAACCACCCTGGCCCGCTTCTGGCCGGGTGGCACGATCGAACTGACCGACCACGAAACCTTCCGCCTCGCCGGCGACCGGCCACACCGCTACGCCGTCTGGCAGATCGCCCGGAGGCGCTGGCACCTGGTGGAGTGGGCCGACAAGCCCGGCCCGCCGCCGGATCAGGCCCAGATGTCCACCTGACGCCCGGCCTGCGCACCCGCAGCCGCGGCGCTGCCATAGGCCGCACCGACGCGCCCGCCCTCCGGGCTGCCGGACGTGGCGGCGAGTTCCTGGCGCGCCTCGACGGCCATCTGGGCGGCCTCGGCGGCGACGCGCAGATCCTGGGACGACGGGTCGGCCGGCGCGAGGGCGGCAGCGCGGATCTTGTCGGCCTTGGCGAGGGTTTCCTCCGGCGTGCGGCCGGGCGAGGTGTTGATGCCGACCTCGCCCCCCACCGCATAGCGCTGGCCATCCGGGCCGGTCTCGTAGGTGAAGCTGGCGCCCCGGGTGACGATGCCGGCCCCTGCCGCCATGTGGGCCATCTCATGGGCCCGCACCACCCGGTCGCGGGCCTTGAGCTCGCTGACGATCTTGAGGTCGGCCTCGCTCAGCCCCGCGCTGCCCCCCGCCGCGGCGCGGCCTGCCGCGGCTTCGCCCGCTGCCGCGCCGACGGACGCGGCCGGACGCGCCGACAGCGGGCTGTAGGCGAAGGCCTGGGAGGCGCCGAGCGCGGAGACCGACATGCGAAAAAGCCTGACCTGGGTTGAGGGGCGCGTGGCATTGCCCGAAGCTGGCGGGCGATGCCCTTCATCACTTCCAGCTTAGACCGGCAAAAGCACCACGTCAGCCCCGGCTCACTCGCCGAGGTAAGCCGCCCTCACCTTCGGGTCGGCCAGCAGCTCGGCGCCGGTGCCGGCAAGGGTGATCCGGCCGGACTCCATCACGTAGGCGCGCTGGGAGAATTCGAGCGCCAGGTTGGCGTTCTGTTCGACGAGGAGGATGGTCACCCCTTCGGCGGCCACCGAGCGGATCACCTCGAAGATCTTCTCGACCACCAGCGGCGCGAGGCCCATCGAGGGTTCGTCGAGGAGCAGCAGGCGCGGCCGTGACAGCAGCGCGCGGCCGATGGCGACCATCTGCTGCTCGCCGCCCGAGAGGGTGCCGGCCACCTGCTGCAGGCGCTCCTTGACCCGCGGCAGCATGGTGAACACCCGCTCCAGGTCGGCCTCGACCCCGTCCTCGTCGCGCCGGCAGTAGGCGCCCATGCGCAGGTTCTCCTCGACGGTGAGGCGGGTGAAGATGCCGCGCCCTTCCGGCACCAGCGCCAGGCCGCGGCGCAGGCGCAGGTGGGCGGGGAGCTTTTCGATGCCCTTGCCTTCGTAGAGCAGTTCGCCGCCGGCGGTGGCGAGGGTGCCGGCGATGGCGTTGAGGGTGGTCGTCTTGCCGGCACCATTGGCACCGATCAGCGAGACGAGTTCGCCGTGGGCGAGTTCGAGGCTGATGCCCTTCACCGCCTCGATGGCGCCGTAGGCGACCCGCAGGTCGCGCAGCTGAAGCAGGGGCGTGGCGCTCATGGGTTGGCTCCGGCCTTGGGCGTGGCATGGCCACCGAGGTAGGCGGCGATCACGGCGTCGCTCTGCTGGACTTCGGCCGGCACGTCCTCGGCGATCTTCCTGCCGAAGTCGAGCACCGCAAGGCGGTCGCACAGGCCCATCACCAGCTTCACGTCGTGCTCGATGAGCAGCACCGTGACGCCGTCGTGGCGGATGGTCTGGACCAGCTCCCGGAGGCGCGCGGTCTCGGTGGCGTTCATGCCGGCGGCGGGCTCGTCGAGGGCCAGCAGCTGGGGCTCGGTGGCCAGCGCGCGGGCGATCTCGAGGCGGCGCTGGTCGCCGTAGGAGAGGTTCTTGGAGATGGTGTCGGCGAAGCGCTCGATGCCCACATACTTGAGCAGCTCGTAGGCGCGCTCGGTGATGAGGCGCTCCTCCTCCTTGGCATGCTTGGTCTGCAGCAGGATGGAGAAGGGGTTGGCGCGGGAGCGGATGTGATGGCCGGCCATCACGTTCTCGAGGGCGGTCATGTCGCGGAACAGGCGGATGTTCTGGAAGGTGCGGGCGATGCCGGCCTCGACCACCTTGTGGGGCTTGCCGAGGGGCAGCTCGCTGCCGTTGAAGACCAGCTCGCCCTCCTCGGGCGTGTAGGCGCCGGTGAGCACGTTGAAGAAGGTGGTCTTGCCGGCGCCGTTGGGGCCGATGAGGCCGTACACCTCGCCCTTGCGGATGGTCAGCGACACGTCCGACAGCGCGGTGAGGCCGCCGAAGCGCTTGGTGATGCCGCGGGCTTCGAGGAGGGTGATCATCGGCCCGCCTCCTTGCCGACCACCAGCTCGGGCCGCGAGTAGCGGCTGTAGGCCGGGATCAGGCCGGCCGGGCGGAGCAGCATCATGAAGATCATCGCCAGCGACAGGAGCAGCATGCGCAGCACCTCGGGGTCGAGCAGCACGTGGCCGAACACCGCCTGCTGCACGGGCACCGCCACATGGCGCAGCACCTCGGGCAGCGCGGTGAGGGCCAGCGCGCCGACGATCACGCCGGCCAGGTTGCCCATACCGCCGAAGACGATCATCGTGAGCACCGCGATGGATTCCATCAGCGAGAAGCTCTCGGGCGACACGAAGCCCTGGAAGGCCGCGAACAGCCCGCCCGCCACGCCGCCGAAGGTGGCGCCCAGCGAGAAGGCCAGCAGCTTCATGTTGCGGGTGTTGATGCCGATCGCCTTGGCGGCCAGCTCGTCGTCGCGGATCGCCGCCCAGGCCCGGCCGACCCGCGACACCTGCAGGCGCTGGACGAAGACGACCGACAGCACCACGCAGGCCAGGAAGACGTAGTAGTACAGGAACAGCGAGTTGATGGTGATCTCGTCGCCCACCTTGAGGGGCTTCGAGATGTCCCAGCCAAAGAGCACCAGCGGGTCGATCATGTTGATGCCCTGGGGCCCGTTGGTGATGTTGATCGGGTGGTTGAGGTTGTTCATGAAGATCCGCACGATCTCCCCGAAACCCAGGGTGACGATGGCCAGGTAGTCACCGCGCAGGCGCAGCGTGGGCAGGCCGAGGATGATCCCGGCCAGCGCCGCAAACACCGCCCCCAGCGGCAGCACCAGCCAGAACGGCAGGTGCAACTCGAAGTGCGGCGACGCCAGAAAGGCGAAGGTGTAGGCGCCCACCGCATAGAAGGCGATGTAGCCCAGGTCGAGCAGGCCGGCGAAGCCCACCACCAGGTTGAGGCCGATGGCGAGCATCACGTAGAGCATCGCGAAGTCGAGGATGCGCACCCAGCTCTTGCCGAACAGCATCGCGATAAGCGGCGCGCCGACGGCAAGCAGGACAAGCACCCAGCGGGCTGCAGCCGGGTTGCGCTTGCCGAGCCAGGGGATGGCGAGGGCGAGTTCATTCATGGTGAGACTCTCTCAATAACAGCGAGCGCGATGGATAAGGGCGGACATCCGGGGCTTCCGCCGGGCCGCCCCAAGGAAGGCCCGCGCCCCCTCGGGGGGCAGCGAACAAAGTGAGCGTGGGGGTCGTCATCTTATGCGCGGTCCGCGACCCGCTCGCCCAGCAGCCCGGTGGGCCGGAAGATGAGCACGATGCCGAGGATGATGAAGGCGAAGATGTCCTGGTAGCTGGAGTTGAGGAAGCCGAAGCTCATGTCGGCGATGTAGCCGGCGCCGATCGACTCCACCAGGCCCAGCACCAGCCCGCCCAGCATCGCCCCACCGAGGTTGCCGATGCCGCCCAGCACAGCCGCGGTGAAGGCCTTGAGGCCGGGCAGGAAGCCCATCGCGTAGTGGGCGGTGCCGTAGTTGGCCGAGAACATCACCCCGGCCACCGCCGCCAGCGCCGAGCCGATGACGAAGGTGGCCGCGATGATCTTGTTGGTGTCGACGCCCATCAGGCTGGCCACCTTGTGGTTCTCAGCGGTGGCACGCATGGCGCGGCCGAGGCGGGTCTTGTTGACCAGCAGCACCAGGGCCACCATCAGCACCGCCGACACCATCAGGATGGCGATCTGCACCGGCGTGATGAAGACGCCCGGCACCGCCTCGAGCGGCGCCGTGGAGATCAGCTCGGGGAAGGAATGGTAATTGCGGCCCCAGATGATCATCGCGATGGTCTGGAGCAAAAAGGACACGCCGATGGCGGTGATCAGCGGCGCCAACCGCGGGGCGTTGCGCAGGCGGCGGTAGGCCGTGCGTTCGATGGTGTAGCCGAGGAGCATGCACACCACCACCGAGATCGACAGGCCGGCGAGCAGCGTGGGCACCAGGCCGAGTTCGGGGGCGTGGATCTGGAGCAGGCGGATCGCCTCGAGGGCGACCAGGGCGCCGACCATCAACACGTCGCCGTGGGCGAAGTTGATGAGGCCGAGAATGCCGTAAACCATCGTGTAGCCGAGGGCGATCAGCGCATACACGCTGCCCACGACGAGGCCGTTCACGATTTGCTGGAGAAGGGTTTCCATGAGGACGGGGCGGGGAAGATTGGAAGGAGGCGGGGCGTGCGCCGGCGGAGCGGTGAAGCCGCGGAGGCCCGGGCTTCAAGCTCCGCGGGCGACCGAAGTCGCCCCTTGCACGCCTGCGGGCTCAGCGCGAGCGCCTTACTGCACCGGCTCCCACTTGCCGGCCTTGAACTGGTAAACCGTGACGGCACCGTCCTTGATGTCGCCCCGGGCGTCGAAGGCCACGGTGCCGATCACGCCGGGGAAGTTGACCTTGCCGAGGTGGGCGGCGTACTTGGCCGGGTCGGACGAGTTGGCGGCCTTCATGGCCTCGACGATCGCCGAGGCGGCGTCGTAGGCGTAGGGCGCGTAGATCTGCACGTCGGCGTTGAAGCGCTTCTTGAAGCGGGTGTTGAAGTCCTTGCCGCCGGGCATCTTGTCGAGGGGCAGGCCCGGCTGGGTGCAGTAGGCGTTGGGGCCAATGGCCTCGCCGGCCAGCTTGATGATCTCGCCGGTGCAGCCGCCGTCGCCGGTGATGAACTTGGCGTTGATGCCGAGCTGCTTGATCTGCTTGAGCATCGGGCCGCCCTGGGCGTCCATGCCGCTGTACACGATCACGTCGGGGTTCTTGGCCTTGATGCGGGTGAGGATGGCCAGGAAGTCGGTGGCCTTGTCGCTGGTGAACTCGCGGGTCACCACGGTGCCGCCGCTGGCCTTGACGGCCTTGTCGACCTCGTCGGCGAGGCCCTGGCCGTAGGCGGTGCGGTCGTCGATCACCGCGACCTTCTTGCCCAGGCTGGTGGCCGCATACTTGCCGATGCCGAGGCCCTGCTGCACGTCGTTGGCGATGGTGCGGAAGGTGGCCTTGAAGCCCTGCTGGGTGAGCTTGGGGTTGGTCGAGGCCGGCGAGACCTGCGGGATGCCGCCTTCGTTGTAGATGCGCGAGGCGGGGATCGAGGCGCCGGAGTTGAGGTGGCCGATCACGCCCTTGACGCCTGCGTCCACAAAACGCTGGGCCACGGTGGTGGCGGTTTTGGGGTCGGCGGCGTCGTCCTCGGCCATCACCTCAAACTTCACCTTCTTGCCGCCCAGGGTCACGCCCTTGGCGTTGTACTCCTCGAGGGCGAGGCGCACGCCGTTCTCGATGTCCTTGCCCAGGTGTGACTGAGTGCCGGTAAGGGGCGCCACGGCGCCGAGCTTGACGACTTCCTGGGCCTGGACGGCCGATGCACCAAGACCGAGCACGGCGAGGGCGACAAGGCTGTATTTCATGGGTTTTCCTCCTCTGGATTGAACGGGGCAGTGCTTTCAAGCAATTTCGAAGCCACATCGATCATGTCGCGCCCGGCCGGGCTGCAGCCGGGGCACGCGGGCCGATTCAGGGCTGACTCGGGGCTAACTCAGGGCCGCAGCTGCCATTTTCCGGACTGGTATTGATACAGCGCCACGCCGCCCTCGCGGATGTCGCCGCTGGCGTCGAAGGCCACGTTGCCGGTGACGCCCTTGAAGCTGACCTTCTGGAGCAGCGGCAGGTAGCGGGCCGGGTCGGCCGAATCGGCGAGCTTCATCGCCTCGACGAGGGCGCTGGCGGCGTCGTAGCTGTAGGGCGCGTAGAGCTGCACCGGCACGCTGAAGCGCTTCAGGAAGCGCTCGTTGAAGCTCTTGCCGGCGGGCATCTTGTCCATCGGGATGCCCGCCTGGGTGCAGAACACGTCGGCGCTGATGGCCGGGCCGGCGAGCTTGATCATCTCGGTGGTGCACACCCCGTCACCGCCGAGGTACCTGGCCTCGATGCCGAGCTGCCTCATCTGGCGCAGCAGCGGCGCGCCCTGGGCGTCCATGCCGCCATAAAAGATGGCGTCGGGCTTGGCGGCCTTCAGGCGGGTGAGGATGGCCGAGAAGTCGGTGGCCTTGTCGTTGGTGAACTCGCGCCCCACCGGCGTCACGCCGAGGCGCTTGAGATTGTCGACCACCGCGTCGGCAAGGCCCTGGCCGTAGGCGGTGCGGTCGTCGATCACCGCGATGCGCTTGGCCTTCAGGGCCTCGGTGGCGAAGCGGGCCATCGCCGCGCCCTGCTGCATGTCGTTGGCGATCACCCGGTAGGTGGTCTTGAACTTCTGCTGGGTGAGCTTGGGGCTGGTGGCCGACGGGGTGATCGACGGCACGCCGGCCTGCTCGTAGATGCGCGAGGCCGGGATCGCCGCACCCGAGGTGACGTGGCCGACCACGCCCTTCACGCCGGCATCGACGAGGCGCTGGGCCACCGTGGTGGCGGTGCGCGGGTCGGCCTGATCGTCCTCGGCCAGCAGCTCGAAGCGGACCTTCTGGCCGCCCAGCACGACGCCCTTGCCGTTGGCGTCGTCCAGCGCCAGCTGGGCGCCGTACTGCTCGTCCTTGCCCAGGTGCGAAACAGGCCCGGTCAGCGGCCCGGCAAAACCCAGCTTCACCACCACGTCGGCCATCGCGGCCGTGCTTGCAGTCATCGTCAGGCCCGCAAGGGCCAGCATCAGTGCGCTCTGTTTCAAGTGCTCATCCTCCGCAAAGGGCGTTCATGCAAGAATGGGCCGGCAAGCCGACCACCATTCGAACGATTGTAACCAAGCCCGGGCAGTTTGCCGGAAAACGGGCTGGCTGGGGCCCGGCCCCGGAAAGGAAGAACCATGAAGAGGCTGATCCCGCTGCTCCTCGGCGCCCTGGCGATGCTCGGTCTGGCCGCCTGCGACGCGGTGAACATGAACGACCTGAAGCCCGGCGTGTCCACCGGCTACGACGTGCGCGACAAGCTGGGCAAGCCCGGCCTCGAGTGGCGCAACGACGACGGCAGCGTGACCTGGGAATACACCCGCCAGCCGGAGGGCACCGAGTGCTTCATGGCCACGATCGGGCCGGACAACGTCCTGAAGAGCCTCGAGAACGTGCTCACGCCGCAGAACTTCGCCCGCGTCCAGCCGGGCTGGACCCGCGACCAGGTGCGACGCCTGCTGGGCAAGCCGCGCTCGGTGCAGAAGTTCGCGATGAAGCGCGAGGAGGTGTGGGATTGGCGGCTGCCCCCCGAGTTCAGCGCCGACGTGTTCTTCAACATCCACTTCGACGAAGCCGGCGTCGTCACCGGCACCAGCCGCTCGACCCAGCCCAAAGGCAGTTGATACTTCACGGAGCTCAAGGCCGCGGGCCGGATGACGTAAAACAATGTGACTTTCGCGCCAGCCCGGGGTTCGGGCTTGGCGTCAGGCACATGAATCCAACGCTACGCAGGAGAAATCAAGCATGGCGACCCTGCTCTGGCTTCAAACCGGCGCCTGCAGCGGCGACACCATGTCGCTCCTGTGCGCCGACAGCCCGTCCATCGAATCGATGGTGCGCAAGGGCACGCTCGACATCCTGTGGCACCCGTCCCTCAGCGCCACGCCGCCCGGCGGGCTGGCGGCGCTGATCGCCCGCATCGAGGCCGGCGAGCAAACCCTCGACATCCTGTGCGTCGAAGGCAGCCTGATCACCGGCCCCTTCGGCACCGGCATGTTCGACAGCTACCGGGGGCGGGCCAAGATCGACATCGTGAAGGCCCTCGCGCCCCACGCCCGCTACGTGGTGGCGGTGGGCAGCTGCTCGGCCTTCGGCGGCATCCCCGCGG
>JAKLLM010000048.1 GCA_023150125.1 Zoogloea sp. | reverse complement strand
AGGCGAGGGCGCCTGCGCCGGCGAGGGCCAGGCTGCCGGGGGCCGGGACGGCGGCGGCCCGGTCGACCTCCTGCTGCCAGTAGCCGGGCAGGACGTCGTAGGGGTTGGGCATGGTGTCGTCGGTGACGTAGATCATCGCCAGGCCCAGGGGGGCGGCGTCGGCGATGAAGGCTTCCATCTGGGCTGCGCTGGCGCCATGGACGATGCTCGCCAGGCGGCCGGCGAAGGCTGGGTCGAAGTAGCCGGCCGGGAGCTGGGCGTAGTCGGCGGCGTAGCCTTCGAAGCTGATCAGGATGTCGGCGGCGGGGGCGCCGAGGTAGGCCGGGTCGGTGGGCGTGCCGGGGTTGCCGAGCACCGTGAGGCCGGCGCCCTTGCCCTTGATGTAGGCGTACAGGCTGGTGTAGTGGGCGAGGTTGGCAGTGTCGGTGGCCATCTCGTCGATGAAGAAGCCGTCGAGGGGGTAGCGGGCCAGGTAGGCGTCCACGTCGGCCTGCTCGACGGCGCTGTCACGCCCGCCCCAGGAGGTGTGCACATAGCCCAGCACCCGCCCGCCGGCGGCGCGCAGGGATTCGACCGCCGCCAGGTAGTTGGGGTCGAGGGCGTCGCCGGGGCCGCTGTTGACATTGACGATGGCGGTGACGGCCACCTGGCCGGCGGCGGCGTCGAGGGCCTGCCAGTAGTCGCTGCCGCTGCCGGCGGGGTAGAAGTAGGCCGGCACCAGCAGTTCCAGCCTGGGGGCGGCGTGGGCGTTGCCGCCGGCCAGGCCGACCAGGACGGAGGCGGCAAGGGTCGAGAGGGCTTTTTTCATGGCGACGGGGCTCCGGGCAGGGTGTCGGTGGGAAATTTGACACGAATATACCCGTTTGGCGTGTTGCCCGGGCGCGCTTCCTCTGCTATCCGCCGTTGCCGGCCGACGGCGGGTTTCAGCGCGGGCTGGCGAGGAGGCGCGGCGTGATGTCGGCGAGGGTGCGGCAGCCGCACAGCGCCATCGCGATCTCCAGCTCGTCCCGCAGCAGGCGGATGACATGGGCGACGCCGAGCGCGCCGGCATTGGCCAGGCCGAAGATGTAGGGCCGGCCGACCAGCACCGCGCTGGCACCCAGGGCGAGGGCCTTGAGCACGTCGGTGCCGCGGCGGATGCCGCCATCGACCAGCACCGGCAGGCTGCCCTGGAGGGCGTCGGCGATGGCCGGCAGCGCGGCGGCGGTGGGCAGCGCGGTGTCGAGGGTGCGCCCGCCGTGGTTGGAGACGATGATCCCGCCCACCTGCAGGCGCGCCGCCTCGCGGGCGTCGTCGGGGTGGAGGATGCCTTTCAGGATCACCGGCAGGCGGGTGTTGGCCTGCAGCCAGGCGATGTCGTCCCAGGTGGGAGCGCCGTCGAGAAGGGCGTCGAAGAGGGCGCTCTGGCCGGGGGCGAGCTGCGGCTCGGGGCGGGGCGGCAGGCCGGCCAGGTTGACCGCCGAGATGCCCGGCGGCAGGCGGAAGCCGGCGCGCCGCTCGCGGTCACGGGCGCCGTGGCAGGGAGCGTCGACGGTGAGGACGAGGGCTTCGTAGCCGGCGGCTTCGGCGCGGCGGATGAGTTCGAGGTTGAAGCCCCGGTCGTGCTGCAGGTAGAGCTGGAACCACAGGGGGCCGCGGTCGGCGTCGTCGCGCACCGCTTTGGCAACGATCTCGAGGGGCAGGCTGGCCTGGGTGCTGAGCACCAGGCCGGCGCCCTGGGCGGAGGCGGCCAGCGCGGTGGCGAGCTCGCCGTCCGGGTGGGCCATGCGCTGGTAGGCCACCGGGGCCAGCAGGATGGGGTGGGCGAGCCTGCGGCCGAGGAGTTCGAGCCGGGTATGGCCGCCGGCCAGCGCGCGCAGCACCCGGGGCTGGAGCGGCAGGGCACGCCAGGCGTCCTGGTTGTGCTGGAGGGTGGTCTCGTCGGCAGCGCCGCCGGCGAAGTAGGCCCAGGCGTTGGCGTCGAGGACGCCGGCGGCGTGGGCTTCGTGGTCACCCAGGGTGACGACGCCCGGCGGAATCTGGCTCATGTATCGGCCCACATGCGCAGCAGGTTGTGATAAGTGCCGGTGAGGGCGACGGCCTCGGCGCTTTCGCCGTGTTTCTCGCGCAGCTTCATGATGGCCATGTCGAGCTCGAAGAGCAGGCGGCGCTGCTCGTCGCTGCGCACCATGCTCTCGACCCAGAAGAAGCAGGCGAGGCGGTGGCCGCGGGTGACGGGGGTGACCTCGTGGATGCTGGTGCCGGGGTAGAGCACGGCGTGGCCGGCGGGCAGCTTGACGCCGCGGGCGCCGTAGGTGTCCTGGACGAGCAGCTCGCCGCCGTCGTATTCGGCCGGGTCGGCGAGGAAGACGGTGCACGAGACGTCGGTGCGCACCCGCTCGCCGTTGTCGGCGCGGAAGCGGATTGCGTTGTCCACGTGGCCGCCGTAGAAGGGGGTGTCGCCGCCGTAGCGATTGACCCGCGGGGTGAAGATCTTCTTGGGCAGCGCGGCGGTGAGGAACAGCGGGTGCCGGTCGAGGGCGCGCAGCACCATCTGGCGGATGAAGGTGGCGGGGGCGCAGTCGTGGGGCAGCTGCTCGTTGTTCTTGACGGTGGCGGCCTGGGGGCCGGCGCTGTCGCGGCCATCGGCCCAGGGGGCGCCTTCGAGGGCCTGGCGGGCTTGCCGGACTTCGTCGGCGGTGAGGAGTTCGGGGATTTGCAGGAGCATGGCGTGAAGCTTCGGTGAGTGGAGGTGGGAAGGCTAGAAGGGTGTGTTGAGAATGGGTTTCATTACACACCCTTCGGCCCCGGGCGGCCTTGCGCTTGATCAAGCGCAGGCCGCCCGCCCCGCGGCTCAGAACTTCAGCGAGCCGGTGAGGTAGACCGTCCGGCCGAAGCCCGGCACGTAGTGCCCGTTGGCATACAGCGAGTCGGCGTAGAACTTGTTGGTCAGGTTGACCAGGTTGGCCTTGAGGGTCAGCTTGTCCTGGATGGCTTCGTACTCGGCCATCGCGTCGAAGGTGATGTAGCCGTCAGAGTAGAGGCCCGCCGGGTTGCGGTTGGGCGTCATGCGGGTGCGGGCGTTGGCGCCGGCGCCGACGCGCAGCTTCTCGTCCACCTGGTAGGTGCTCCACAGGGCGGCCTGGTGCTTCGGGATCAGCGAGGGGCGGCGGCCCTGGCCTTCGGCACCTTCGGCGCCCTTGTCGATCTCGGCGTCCCAGATCCAGGTGTAGGAGCCATAGACTTCCCAGCGCGGGGTGAGCTTGCCGATCACGTCGGTCTCGAAGCCGGTGGCGTGGCGCTTGCCGGACAGCACCGCGATGTTGAGCAGCGGGTCGGTGTTGCGCTCGTTGAGCTTGACGCCACGGAACAGCGCGAAGCGGCTGCTCATGCGACGGTCGGCGGAGTCGATCTTGGCGCCGAGTTCGACGTTCATGCTCTTCTCGGGCGGCGTGTTCACGTTCTGGGCGCTGTACGAATAGGTGTCGCCCGAGGTGTTGAACGAGGTGCCGTAGGAGAGGTGGAAGGAGTGGCGGTCCGACGGCTGATACAGCACGCCGTAGCGCTGGCTCATCTTGTAGATGGCCTGCTGGTAGTTGGTGACGGCGCCGGTGTTGGCGTTGAAGGCGTCGTACTGGGCCGACATGCCGTCGTAGCGCAGGCCGGCGAGGACCTTCCAGTGGGGGGCGAGCTGGACCAGGTCCTGGGCATACACGCCGGCGGCCAGGCTCTCGAACTCGCTGTTCTTGCGGATCGTGCGGGCGTCTTCGTCGACCCAGCCGGTGCCGCCGGCACCGACCGTGGTGGTCGGCTTGTTGGGCACGCTCACGCCGCCCTGGGCGGCCGTGCGGGCGCCGCGGACGATCTTCTTCTCCCAGGCGAAGTCGACGCCGGTGAGCACCTCGTGCTTGAGGCCCATGGCTTCGAACTTGGTGGACAGGTCGCTCTGGGCGAACAGGTTCTCCATGCTCTGGATCTTGTTCTGGCTGCCGCGGTTGAGCACGGTGGCGCTGCTGAAGTTTTCGCGGGTGGCGAGCACGCCGCCGGGCTGGAGCGCCGCGCCGGCGATGCGCACGGTGCTGGCGCGCTGGTCGCGGTTGAAGTCGCCCTTGCGGATCTTGGTGACGAGTTCGGTGTCGGCCGAGAAGCGGTGGGTGTGGGCGAAGGTGGCGTAGCCGGCCGAGCCGTGGTTGTAGTCGCTCTGGGCGCCGTAGTAGCTGGACGGGTCGACCGGGATGGTGGTGAGCGCGGCGTTGGTGGCGCTCTTGCGGATGTAGGGCAGGCCGTAGTTGATGCCGTTGTCGTTCTGCAGGTAGAAGAAGTTCACCTCGAACTCGTCGCGGCTGCCGATGCCCCAGCGGTAGTCGGCGGCAAAGCCGTACTTGTCGAGGCTGGCGCCGGCGCCGTTGTTGTTGGCCAGGGTGCGCATGGCGTTGATGCGCAGCGCCGAGTCGTCGCCGGTCTTGACGTTCACGTCGGCCACCACGCGACGGTACTGGTAGCTGCCGAGGGTCAGGTCGACCCGGGTTTCGTCGAGCAGCTTGGCCTGCTTGTTAACCTGGTTGACGGCGCCGCCGGTGGAGCCGCGGCCGAAGAGCATCGACGCGGAGCCGCGCAGCACTTCGATGCGGTCGAAGTTGAAGGTGTCGCGGTCGTAGAAGGCCGGGTCGCGCATGCCGTCGATGAACAGGTCGCCGGTGGTGTTGAGCGGGAAGCCGCGCAGGCGGATGTCTTCCTCGCCGCCCTCGGCCGCCAGGAAGGTGACGCCGGAGGTCATCTTGAGGGCTTCCTTGACGGTGTCGATCTTGCGGTCGTCGATCAGCTTCTCGGTGACCACGGTGACCGACTGGGGGATGTCGCGCAGCTGCTGCTTGCCCTTGCCGATGCGCGTGGTGGTGGTGCGCAGGCTGTCCTTGCCGCTGGGCTCGGCTTCGGCGGTGGCCTTCACCACCACCGGCTTGAGGGTCTTGGTGTCGTCGTCGGCGGTCTGCGCCCAGCTGCTCATCGAGGCGGCGAACATCAGCGCGCCGAGGGGCAGGATGGCTCGCTCGCTGGCGGCTGCGGGGTTTGCTTGTTTGGGGATGTGCCGGTGACGGCTTTTCTTGTGTGCCATGTGCCTGTATGCCCTGGGGGCCTCCGGAAATGAGGGCGCCCGGGGGCGGGCGCCGAGGATTTTCGTGACCTGTGGCTGGCTGGCTGCGTGGCGATGGGCGCGTTGGGGCTGGCTTGCTCGAAGGATCTGGTAACAATTTTAATGAAAGTGAGAATGATTCGCAACAGCTTTCCTGTTTGCCGTTGCAGCCCCGCGGCGTCCGTTCCGCGTGACGTCGAAAAAAAGTGGCTGTCGTCACCGGCCCCGGCCTGGTGGCCAGCCGACGGCGCTTGCATGTGCGGCGGGCTGATCTATGGTGGAAAGATATCGGGTGCGCCATGCCCGGTGAATGCCCGGGGCGGTGGGGCCACGCACCAGGCGAGCTTGCGCCGACGATTCGGGGAGGATCAAAGCCATGGGCTGTTCACTGCGAGGCATCCTGCTGCGGGCCGGGGCATTGCTGGTCTGGTCGCCGCTGGCGTGGGGGCAGGCGGCGGTGGATTGGGGCAGCTGCCGCTCGTACTGCAGCCAGACGGAGATCGGCAACGCCCTGATCGAGATCCACATGCCCCACGGGGAAGCCTCGGCAGCGCCCCGCGGTGATGCTGCCGCGCCGAAGACGCTGCCTGGCCCGCCGTCGGCCCTCGACATCACGACCTACGTGGACGGCTTCGGGCGGGGCAGGGCGATCACCCTGCCGCTGGTGGGCGCGAGCCCGGCGGCGCGGCGGGTCGAGGGCAGCTTCGCCACCTCCCGCGCGCCGATGCCGCGGCGCTCCGACGCGCCGGCCCCCGGCCTCGAGAGCCTCTCGGTGCGCAGCGTGGCCGCCGGTGCCGGCCTGTCACCCCTCGCCCTGCCCAGGGGGGCGGTCGAGAACCCCCAGTCGCCGGATTCGGTGGTCACCCTCGACCAGGCCGAGCCTGGCCGCACCTATTTCATCCGCCCCGCCGCCGCCGAGGTGGACGCCCTGGCTTGCCAGGCGGCGATCTGCCCGATGGACATGGCGAGCCCCGCCAGGCCGACGGCCCGGAGGCAGAGATGATGCGCCCCACATTCAAGGCCGTGGCCGTCCGGCGGGCGCTGGCGGTGCTGGCTGTTCTTGCGGCTGTGCCGGCGCCAGCGCAGATCGCCATCGACGAGATCAACCCCGTCCGCTCCTCGCTGCACGCCACCAATGCCAATGGCGGCTCCGGCGGGCGCATCCAGTCGGTGGCGGCCGACCCGCAGGACGGCAACGTTTATTACGCTGCCTCCGAGTGGGGCGGGCTCTACAAAACCGTCGACCGGGGCCGCAACTGGGACCGCCTCGACAGCTTCCTGGCCACTGCCGCCTGGCGGGTGGCGGTGCAGCCGGGCAACTCGCAGGTGCTGGTGGCGACGGCGCTGTTCGACGGGCGTACCGACTCCCGCGCCGGCATCCTGCGCAGCGGCGACGGCGGCCTGAGCTGGACGCGCCCGGCCTCGGTCACCCCGCCGGCCGGAGCCTGCGCCGACAACCGGGCGGTGCAGGAACTCAGCGGCTTCGGCGTGGCCTTCGACCCGGCCCACCCGGAGCGGGTGTATGCGGCCACCAACTGCGGGCTCGCCACCAGCGCCGATGGAGGGCAGAGCTGGCGCTACATCAACCCGATGGGTGCCGGCGGTGCCCGGCGCCTGGTTGATGTGATCGTCCACAGCGGCGGCATCGACGTCTGCGGCGACATCGGCCACCGCCGTTCCACCGACGGCGGCACCACCTGGAGCGGGCCCACCGCCACAGGCAACCCGCTGCCCGGCGGCGTGTGCGCCCTGGCGGTGTCGCCCCACGAGCGCGGCGTGCTGTTTGCCACCAGCGGCACGGCCATCTTCGAGTCCGACGATGGTGGCGCCAACTGGGGCGGCAACTACGCCAACCCTGCCAGACAGGGGCGCATCCCCTTCGTGATGACCAACCGTACCGGCGCCGACAGCTTCGACCTGTGGTTTGGCGACGTGAGCCTGTTCCGCGCGGCCTGTACGCGCCCGGCAAGCGGCACCGGCAACCGCTGTCCGGCTTCGGGCAGCTGGGTGAATGTGAGCACCGGCGCCCATGCCGACGCCGGCCGGGTCGCCTTCGACCCGCGGCCACCCGAGACGCGGGTCGTCTCGCCGGCCTGCACCGCCCGCTGCCAGGCCGACCGCCGGGAATGTGCCGCCGAGGGCCTCACCAGGCCGGCTACCTGCACAAGCCGCCTGCGCGCCTGCCTCGCCCGCTGCCCGGCGACGATGGTCGCCACCACCGCCTGCCCGGTGCTGTTCAGCAACGACGGCGGTGTTTACCGCAACACCCGCGCCAGCCACCCGGCCTGCCAGACCCCGGCCTGGGACCAGCCGGAGCGCACGCCGCGCTCCCTGTGGCTGTGGAACCTGAGCGGCGCGGCCCTGGGCGGCGCCGGCCAGGAGGAGGCCTACATGCTGGCCCAGGACAACGGCGCGATCGGCACCCGCACGGCGGCCAGCGCAGCGCCTGCCTGGAACCACAGCGAATGCTGCGACGGCTTCGGCAGCAGCGCCCAGCCCAACCAGGTGGTGTATTCGCTGGGCGTGTACAGCCCGCCGCCGGCGGTGCGCCTGTTCCGCCGGGGCGGTGGGATGAGCGGCGGCTTGCTGCTGCCGGTGGCCAGCCAGCCGCCGGGGGGCATCGTGTCGTTCAACTTCGGCAAGTCGATAGCGTGGGTCGAGGGCAATGTTTACGTGGTGCTCACCGGCACCGGCCTGCAGCGCACGGCCGACATCACCGCCGGCACGGTGGCGTGGACCCGGCTCGGCACCCTGCCGGCCGCTGGCTGCTCGGTGAGCGTCAGCCGGAGCGGCGGGCAGCTGTCGTTCTTCGTGCAGTCCGGCAGCTGCGACGGGAGCGGCAGTGACCGGGTCTTCCGCTACGATGGCCAGACCGCCGGCGGCGCGTGGTCCGAGCTCACGCCGCCGGTGATCGCTGCCGGCCAGGTGTCTCGCTTCGCGTTGTTTGCCGTCGACCCGAACAACCGCCAGAGCTTCATCGCAGCAGTGGTGGCCGGGCCCGACCTGCAGATGATGCGCAGCGCCAATGGCGGCACCACATGGGTACGAATGCCAGGACTCGAGACGCGGCTCACCGCCAACGGCGCCTTCCTGATGCGCAGCGCCCTCGGCCCGACCGGCTTCAGCCCCAACCTGTCGGGCTACGCCCAGCCGACGCTGCTGGCGATCTCGCCCCTCGACGGGCGGACCATCGTGGTGGGGGGCTACGACTCCGGGCTGCACCTCAGCCTCGACCGCGGTGCCACCTGGACAACCCTCACCGACAACTCCGGCGGGGCCGCCAACCCGGTGATCCCACGCCCGCGCACCGCCCATTTCGAGGCCGACGGCGCTAACGGCCGCTTGTACGTGGGCACCCAGGGGCGTGGTGCCTGGCGGGTGGCCTATCCGCTGCCGAGCCCACCCGAAGCCCCCACGCCTTGCGCCGACGAGTGCACCGCCGACCGCGACAGCTGCATCACCGACGCGGGCACGCCGGGGCATCCCACCGCGGCGCAATGTGCGCAAAGCTTCGCGCGCTGTATCAGGGCCTGTGCCACCCGTGGCTGCCGGACCGGCCAGAAATGCTGTGAGCCAGGGGGCGAGAACTGTCGGCTGTGCGTACCCCGTGCAGCCCAGTGCCCCTGATCGACAGGCTGCCACGGCCTTGCTCTGGCGCGAGGAGTGTCGCCGCGCGATGTTTGCGCCGCGCAGCGAGGCTACGGCCCATGCCCCCGGGTGGGCCGCAAGCTCTGTGCGCTTGATGACGAAGAGGTTAATTTTCCGGCATTGCTGCCGTTAAAAAGCGTGTCTTTCGATCCTTTGTCCTGCGATGCCGTTTTTCCTGCGGTTCATGACTCCAGCACTGTCGGGCCCGGCGCTGCGTGCGCTCGGAGCTGTGTTGCTGCTTGCCCTCGGCTTCCCTGTGCCGGCGGCGACGCCCGTGACGCTGCAGCTCAAGTGGACCCACAACTTTCAGTTTGCCGGCTATTACGCGGCGCTGGAGAAAGGCTATTACCGGGAGGCGGGGCTCGACGTGCGCATCGAGGAGGCCCGGCCGGGGCTCGATGTGGTCGGGCGCGTGGTGGCGGGGCTGGCCGATTTCGGTGTCGGCAACAGCGCGCTGCTGCTCGACCGGCACGCCGGCCGGCCGGTGGTGGTGCTGGCCACGATCTTCCAGCATTCACCGGCGGTGTATATCGCACGGCGCCAGTCGGCAGCCCAGTCGGTCCATGACCTGGCCGGGCAGCGGGTGATGATCGAGCCCGGGATGGCCGAACTCACCGCCTACCTGCGCCGGGAGGGCATCGCCGACGACCGGCTGACCGTCGTCGAGCACAGTTTCAACCCCCGGGACCTCATCGACGGCAAGGTCGACGCCATGTCGGCCTACCTCTCGTACGAACCGTATTTTCTCGACCGGGCCGGCTTCGATTACCAGATCTTCACGCCGCGCTCGGTGGGGATCGATTTCTATGGTGACAACCTGTTCACCTCCGAAGCCCTGCTCAAGGCCCGGCCCGACCTGGCGAGGGCCTTCCGTGCGGCCAGCCTGCGCGGCTGGGAATACGCCATGGCCAACCCGGGCGAGATTGCCACCCTCATCCAGGCCCGCTACGCCCCGGCCATCCCGCGGGATTTCCAGCTATTCGCCGCGCGCCAGATGCAGTCGCTGATCCGGGCCGACATGGTCGAGATCGGCTACATGAGCGACGGGCGTTGGCGCCACATCGCCGAGACCTACGAGAGCATGGGCATGTTGCCACCGGGTTTCGACTTTTCCGGTTTCCTCCATGCGACCGACGGTAGCGCCGACCTCGAGGGGCTGCGTGCCTATCTCGGCCTGACCCTGATGCTCACCGCGCTGGCGAGTGCGGGCGCGCTGTATGTTTACCGCATGAACCGGCGGCTCAAGCGCAGCGTGGCCGAAGCCGGGCGGGCGGTGGCCGAGCTGCAGGCCGGCGAAGAGAAATACCGCCTGCTCACCGAAACCATGCTCGACGTGGTGTGGACCGCCGACGCAGAGAGCTTGCACTTCTGCTATGTCAGCCCCTCGGTCGAGAGGCTGCTCGGCTACACCCCGGCCGAGCTGCTCGGCACGCCCCTGCTGGGCGCCCTCGACCCAGTCGTCGCCGACGAGGTGAAGGCCGTCATCCACAGGGGCATCGACACCTTCCTGTCCCTCTCGCCGGGGACGCCGGTGTTCCGTACCGACGAGTTCCGCCTGCCCAGCAAGCACGGCGGCAGCGTGTGGGTGGAAGTCCTCAGCACCTGCTGCCGCAACCCCGGAACCGGTGTGCTCGAACTCCACGGCGTTGCCCGCGACATCTCCGAACGCCGGGCCAGCCAGGCGCGCATCGCCTACATGGCCCAGCACGACATGCTCACCGAGCTGCCCAACCGCGCGCTGGTGTCCGACCGCCTCAGCCAGGCGCTGGCGGCGGCGCGGCGCAACGGGCACCGGGTTGGCCTGCTCTACATCGACCTCGACCGCTTCAAGCCGGTGAACGACGCCCACGGCCACGCGGTGGGCGACCAGCTGCTGCGCCAGGCGTCGGTGCGCATGCGCGCCTGCGTGCGCGAGTCGGACACCGTGGGGCGCCTCGGCGGCGACGAGTTCGTGGTGCTGCTGCCGCAGATCGACTCCCTCGCCGATGCCGCCACCGTGGCCGAGAAGATCCGCGCGGCGCTCGCCGCCGTCTTTCATCTGGCCGGCCTGAGGGTCGAGGTCTCGTCCAGCATCGGCGTTGCGCTGTACCCCGACCACGGCGCCGACGAGGCTGCGCTGATGCTCCATGCCGACACCGCCATGTATGCGGCCAAGCACTGCGGGCGCGACCGGGTGACGGTGTTCTCGCTGGCCGCCTGATCCCCGGCTCCGGGGGGCGGCCGTGTCGCCACACGCATTTCGCGGCGTCCTTGCAGCATGTGCTTACAGTCGCTTACAGCCCGTCGCGCAGCGTGCGGCTAGAGTGGCCTCAACCCGAGCGTGCCGCCCGTCGCAGTGGGCCGCGCCCGGGTGGGGCAGGACAGGCAGGGCGTCACCGGTTCAACCTGGAGATTTCGAGATGAAACGAATGTTATGGGCCTTGGCGCTGGCCAGCCTCGCCCAGGGCGCGTCGGCGGCCGACGTGGGTGTGTCGATCAGTATCGGCGACCCGCGCTTCTACGGCCGCCTGGACATCGGCGGCTTTCCCCAGCCGATGGTGATGTACCCGCAGCCGATGGTGATCCGTCCCGCGCCCGTCCACGTGGTCCGCGAGCCGCTCTACCTGCGCGTGCCCCCCGGCCATGCCCGCAAGTGGAGCCGCTACTGCGGGCGTTACAACGCCTGTGGCTACCCGGTTTACTTCGTGCAGGACGGTTGGTATCGCGACGTTTACGCGCCCCGCTACCGCGAGCACCACGGCTACCGGCACGTCGATGCGCCGCCGCGGGCCTACGGCTACGACTACGGCCGGCCGGATTATTCCGACCATCGCCGCGAAGGGCGCCGCGATCGCTTCGACGACGACCACGGGCGGGGCGAGCGCGGCCACGGGCGTGGCCATGGTCACGGGCACGGCCGCGACCACTGAACGCTGGCGGTGGGGCCGCCGGGGCGGCCTGTTCCGGGTCAAGGCCGGGGCAAACCGGAGGGCGTAGGCTTTCGCCGTCGCTGGCATTGCGCCACACCGCTCCGGATCGTCCATGAAACTGTCTGCCCATCCCCTCTGGCTCGTCGGCTTCCGCCCGTTCTTCCTGCTCGCCTGCCTGGCCGGGCTGGGCCTTCCGCTGCTGTGGGCGCTGATGTTCAGCGGCGCGCTGCCGGCGCCGGCGAGCCCGGTGAGTGCGCTCCAGTGGCATGCCCACGAGATGTTCTTCGGCTTCGGCTGGGCGGTGCTCGGCGGCTTCCTGCTCACTGCCACCAAGAACTGGGTGCAGGTGCGCGGCTGGCACGGGCTGGCGTTGGTCGGGCTGGTTGCAGCGTGGATCTTCGAACGTGTCGGCATGGCCCTAGGGGCCGGCTGGCCGCCGCTGCTGTTCTGGCTGTCCAACCTGCTGTTCCTTGGCGCCATCGTCGCGATGCTGCTGTGGACGCTGCTGCGCCACCGCGGGCAGGACAGCTTTGCCGACAATCCCTTTTTTTATGTCGTGCTGCCGGCCTTCCTGGCTGCCAAGCTGCTGGTGCTCGACCAGGCGCATTTCCATGCCGGCGTGACGATGGCCATCGACCTCTACCGGATGGCCTTCCTGCTGATGCTGGAGCGCACCCTGACCCAGTTCATGAAGGGCCTGTTCCAGGCGGAGATCCTGCGCAAGCGCGGGCTCGACGGGGCGATCAAGCTGCTCGGCCTCGCGCTGGTGTTCCAGGCCTGGCTGCCGGCGATCCCGGCGGCGGCGCTCCTCGGACTGCTGGCGGTGCTGCTGGCCGTCCGGTTCGCGGGCTGGCGGCCGGATCTGGGCTTCACGCGCATCGACCTGGCGGTGATGTTTGTCGGCTACCTGGCCATCGTCGCCCAGCTGCTGGTCGAAGCCGCCGGCCTGCTCGGCGCAGGGGCTTGGGTGGGCAGCGTGTCGGTGCATCTGTTCACCGTCGGCGTGATGGGGCTGATCATTCCGGCCATGTTCGTGCGCATTTCCAAGGGCCACACCGGGCGCAAGGTGGCGTTCGACGCCGGCGACAAGCTGGTGCTGTGGATCATGCTGGCGGCGCTGGTGCTGCGCGTCGTGCTGCCCCAAGTGTTCCCGGCGGCCTACGGGCGCTGGGTGCATCTGTCGGCGGGGGCGTGGTTCCTGGGCTTCGGCATCCTCGGCCTGCGCCTCTTGCCGCGCCTCATCGCCCCGCGCATCGACGGCAAGGAACATTGAGCCAGCCGCCTGACCCGGATCAAGGCGGCCTCCCCGCGCCGTTGCCAAGCTGCCGTTTTCCGATGCGAGGAGGCCCGATGCACCACCCTGAATTCTTCGATGCCGTGCCGCGCATCCGCCTGCGCGACCCGCTGGCCGAATTCCTCGGCGCCTTCGAGGGCGGCGTCATCGAATACGCCTACCTCGACGCGGTGTGCCTCGCCGGCCATTCCTGCCCCACCGTGGCCAGCGCCTACTGGCTGACGCGCCAGGCCCTGCAGGCCCTCTACGGCGACGCCCTTCCGGAGCGGGGCGGTGTGCGGGTGGCCTTTCGCGAGCACGCCACGGCTGGCGTCACCGGCGTCATCGCCAACGTGGTGAGCCTTATCACCGGCGTCACCACCGACACCGGCTTCAAGGGCCTCGCCGGGCGCTTCGACCGGCGCAAGCTGCTGGCCTTCGACGCACCCTTGCCCCTCGACCTGCGCTTCACCCGCGTCGACACCGGCGCCGCCGTCGATGCCATCGCCCACCTGCGCCAGGTGCCGGCCGACCCGCAGATGGCCCCCCTCATGCAGGCCTGCCTTGCCGGCGAGGCTAGCCCCGACGAAGCCCGGCTCTTCGGCCGGCTGTGGCAGGACCGGGTGCGCCGGGTGCTGCTCGAGCACGGCGACGATCCGCAGATCTTCGTCATCCGCCCCGTCGCCTGAGCGCCAGGAGTACACCGTGACCCACCGATCAGACGACCCGAAGCCGCCCGGCGACACTCCCTGCAGCTCGCCCCCCTGCTACGCGGCCGAGTTTCCCGGCTACTTCGGCGACGGGCCCGACCAGCCGGTCGTGGACGGGCTCAACGCGCTGCTCGAAGCCGAGCGCGCCGGGGCCCGCGTGCTGGCGATCCTGCGCGACAGCGTGGACGCCCGCTTGCCCCTCCACGGCCTGCTCGGCGCGCTCCAGAAGGACGAAGGGGCCAACGCCGTGCAGCTCTACCAGACCCTCCGCCGCCTCGGTGGCGCGGCCTCCCACGAGACCGGCGCCTTCGTCGGCAAGACCCTCGCCATCGACGGCCTGGTGCCGCGCCTGCGCTTTGTGAACAAGGGCCAGGCCTGGGTGGTGCGCAAGATCGAAGAGCTGCTGCCGGCCATCACCGACGCCTACGCGCGGGCGATGCTCGAGGAGATGCGTCGCTCCCACCTCGCCAACATCGAAGCCTGCGAAGCCGCCCTCGACAGCCTGCCGCCGGGCTGAGGCGGCGGGGGAGAGGCCTGCCGTGATCGGTAGTCCGGCATGGCGTTCTCCCCAATCCGTTGGAGGTGGGGTTGATGGTGTGGGCGATTGCGTGGGGTGGGAGGTGTGGGCGACTGGAGCGCTACATTGCGTGAGTCCACGCCCCACGCGCGTTCAACCCCTCCCCGGCCCTCCCCTTGTCAGGGGAGGGAGAA
>JAKLLM010000047.1 GCA_023150125.1 Zoogloea sp. | reverse complement strand
TGAAAGCCCCTTCTGAGCCGCCGAGCAGCGCAGCAGCGGGCGGGGCCTTCCGGCGCAGCTGTTTGAGCCCGCGCAGCGGGCGAGTTCTGCGCCGGCCGCCCGATGCGAGCAGCGCAGGGGAGTCAGCCGCGAAGCGGATGACCGGTGAAGCGGGGGCGCCTTTCTTGCCTACTTCTTTGGCGACGCAAAGAAGTAGGGCGCCCGCCGGGGCGCGACCCGGCCAACGGAAGGCGGAACAACGGAAATCCTTTGGTCCCCATCAGCGACCAGAAAACAAACGGGCGTGCAGACCCGGCCAACGGAACGCCGATCAACGGCAAGCCGCTGGTCTCCATCAGCGAACCGCCGATGTCAGCGCCAGCCCTGCCGAGCCTCCGAAGGTCGAGTACTACGCCCAGAAGGTCGTGTTCGAGGTTCCGAAGGTCGAGTTCGAGGTTCCGAAGGTCGAGGTCGGGGTTCGGAGCCTCGAACACGAGGCTCTGAGGGGCGAGCACTACGCTCGGAAGGTCGAACGCGGGGTTCCGGGGGGCGAGCACGACGTGCAGAAGGTCGAACACGCCATTCCGAACGTCGAGCGCGAGTTTCAGAAGGTCGAACTCGACCCTCCGGGCGTCGAGCTCGAGCTTCCGGAGGTCCATGCAAAACGGGCCGCCTCCCGGGGGAGCGCGGCCCGTCGCGGGGTGAGGGGGCTCAGCCCAGCTTCTTCTTCAGGATCTCGTTCACCTGGGCCGGGTTGGCCTTGCCCTTGCTGGCCTTCATGCACTGGCCGACCAGCGCGTTGAAGGCTTTCTCCTTGCCGGCGCGGAACTCGTCCACCGACTTCTGGTTGGCGGCCAGTACCTCGTCGATGATCGCCTCGATGGCGCCGCTGTCGGTGACCTGCTTGAGGCCCTGGGCTTCGATGATGGCGTCGGCCGATTCACCTTCGCCGTTCCACAGCGCGTCGAAGACCTTCTTGGCGATGGCGTTGGAGATGGTGTTGTCGGCGATGCGGGCCACCAGGCCGGCCAGCTGCGCGGCGCTCACCGGGCTGGCGCCGATGTCGAGCTCGGCCTTGTTGAGGCGCGCGGCGAGCTCGCCCATCACCCAGTTGGCGCAGGCCTTGGCGTTGGCGGCGCCGGCGGCGGCGACCACGGCCTGGTAGTACTCGGCCACTTCGCGGCTGGCGGTGAGGGTGGTGGCGTCGTAGGCCGACAGGCCGTAATCGCCCTGGAAGCGCGCCGACAGCGCGGCGGGCAGCTCGGGCAGCTCGCCCTTCACGCGTTCGATCCAGTCGTTGCCGATGACGAGCGGCAGCAGGTCGGGGTCGGGGAAGTAGCGGTAGTCGTGGGCGTCTTCCTTGCTGCGCATGGCGCGGGTCTCGCCCGTGTCGGGGTCGAACAGCACGGTGGCCTGCTGGACCTTGCCGCCGTCCTCGATGAGGTCGATCTGCCACTGCACTTCGTAGTCGATGGCCTGCTGCAGGAAGCGGAAGCTGTTGAGGTTCTTGATCTCGCGGCGGGTGCCGAACTCGGCCTGGCCGCGCGGGCGCACCGAGACGTTGGCGTCGCAGCGGAAGGAGCCTTCCTGCATGTTGCCGTCGCAGATGTCGATCCAGCGCACCAGCGCGTGCAGGGCGCGGGCGTAGGCCACCGCCTCGGCGGACGAGCGCATGTCGGGCTCGGAGACGATCTCGAGCAGCGGCGTGCCGGCGCGGTTGAGGTCGATCCCGGTCATGCCATGGAAGTCTTCGTGGAGGCTCTTGCCGGCGTCTTCCTCGAGGTGGGCGCGGGTGAGGTTGACGCGCTTCTCGTAGGCGCCGCCCTTGCCGTCGGGCACCAGCAGGTCGATGTGGCCGCCGACCACCACCGGCAGCTCGAACTGGCTGATCTGGTAGCCCTTGGGGAGGTCGGGGTAAAAATAGTTTTTACGGGCGAAGACGCTCTTCGGGGCCACCGTGGCCCCGATCGCCAGGCCGAAGCGGATCGCCCGCTCGACGGCGCCCTTGTTGAGCACCGGCAGCACGCCGGGCAGGGCGATGTCGACGCCGCAGGCCTGCACGTTGGGCTCGGCGCCGAAGGCGATGCTGGCGCCCGAGAAGATCTTGGATTGGGTGTTGAGCTGGGTGTGGATTTCCAGCCCGATGACGACTTCCCAGTCGGTTCTGCTCATGATTTTTCTCTGGAGTGTGTTCGGTTCAGTCGCACTGGCCGGTGGCCTTGTCGATCAGGAGCGGCCACACGTAGTCGTGGGCGCTGGAGGGGGCGCACATCTGGTGGCAGTCGGCGAAGGCCACGGTGATCTGCTCGGCCTGCTCCCAGATGTGGATGCGGCAGTTACGCGGGCCGGTGAGCTCGATGGACGGCAGGGCCTGGGTCTGGCGGAAGCTGGCCAGGTCGTAGCGGCAGCTGCCGCGTTTGGGCATGGTCAGCTCGACCTTGAGGGCGTCCACCCTGGAGTTGGCGATGTTCACCGTGGCCTTGCCGAAGTTGCCGGTTTCGTCGCGGAAGCTGCACTGGGTGTTCAGCGACAGGCTGCGCAGCGGCATCGGCTTGAGGCGGGCCTTGGCGTCGCTGGCCGGGCGTTCGGTGATGCCGCCGGCGTCGGGCTGGCGGCCGGGCAGCTCGACCGGCAGCAGCGAGCAGCCGGCCAGCCCGGCGAGCAGCCCGGCGACGGTGAGGCGGCGCAGCACGGCAAGCATCAGGCTTCCTGCACCGTGGGGGCGCGGGTGTGCCAGTCGGTGGCCTGCTGGAACTGGTGGGCGGCGCCCAGCAGGCGCGCTTCGCTGAAGTAGTCGCCGATCAGCTGCAGGCCCACCGGCAGGCCGCCGGCACCGAAGCCGGCCGGGTGCGACAGGCCGGGCAGGCCGGCGAGGTTGACGGCCACGGTGTAGATGTCGCCGAGGTACATCTGCACCGGGTCGGCGGTTTTCTCGCCGAGGCCGTAGGCGACGGTGGGGGTGGTGGGGCCGGCGATGATGTCGCAGTGCTCGAAGGCCGCGGCGAAGTCTTGCGCGATCAGGCGGCGCAGCTTCTGCGCCTTGATGTAGTAGGCGTCGTAGTAGCCGTGGGAGAGCACGTAGGTGCCCACCAGGATGCGCCGCTTGACCTCGGCGCCGAAGCCTTCGGCGCGGCTCTTGCAGTACATGTCGTTGAGGTCGGTGTACTCGGCGGCGCGGTGGCCGTAGCGCACGCCGTCGAAGCGGCTGAGGTTGGAGCTGGCTTCGGCCGGGGCGATCACGTAGTAGGCCGGGATCGCCAGGCGGGCGTTGGGCAGGCTGACCTCGACGAGGGTGGCGCCGAGCTTGCGGTATTCGGCGATGGCGGCGTCGACGGCGGCGCGCACGTCGGCCGACATGCCTTCGGCGAAGAACTCTTTCGGCAGGCCGATGCGCAGGCCGGCCAGCGGTTGGCCGAGGCCGGCGCTGCAGTCGTCGTAGCTGCGCTCGAGGCTGGTGGAGTCGCGCGGGTCGTGGCCCATCATGGCGGAAAGCAGCAGCGCGCAGTCTTCGGCCGAGCGGGCGAAGGCGCCGCCCTGATCCAGCGACGAGGCGTAGGCGATCATGCCGAAGCGCGACACCGTGCCGTAGGTGGGCTTGATGCCGGTGATGCCGCACAGGGCCGCCGGCTGGCGCACCGAGCCGCCGGTGTCGGTGCCGGTGGCGATCGGCACCATGCGCGCGGCCACCGCCGCCGCCGAGCCGCCCGACGAGCCGCCGGGCACCTTGCTGGTGTCCCACGGGTTGCGGGTGGGGCCGGAGTGGGAGCTTTCGTTGGAGGAGCCCATCGCGAACTCGTCCATGTTGGTCTTGCCGACCATCACCGCGCCGGCGGCCTTGAGCAGGCTGACCACGTGGGCGTCGTAGGGGCTGGTGAAGTTGGCCAGCATCTTCGAGCCGCAGGTGGTGAGCACGCCTTCGGTGCAGAACACGTCCTTGTGGGCGAGGGGGATGCCGGTGAGCGGGCCGGCGTCACCGGCGGCGATGCGGGCGTCGGCGGCGCGGGCGGCGGCCAGGGCACCGTCACGGTCGACGGTGACGAAGGCGTTGATCTGCCCGTCGCGGGCGGCGATGCGGGCGAGGCTGTCGGTGGCCAGTTCGACGGCGGAGACGGTTTTCGCGCGGAGGGCCGCGGCGATGTCCTTGAGGCTGGAATCAATCATGGGCGTGGGGCGACGGATGGGTACGGGGCGCGGGGCGGCGGCTTACTCGATGACCTTGGGCACCAGGTAGAGCCCGGCCTCGGTCTGCGGCGCAACGGCCTGGAAGGCGGCGCGGCGGTCGGTTTCGGTGACGACGTCGGGGCGCAGGCGCTGGGCGAGCTCCTGGGGGTGGCTCATGGGCTCGACGCCGTCGGTGTTGACCGCCTGCATCTCCTCGATGAGGCTGAAAATCCCGTTCAGTTTGGCCTGCGTGGCCTCGAGTTCGCCGGCGGCGAGTTCGAGGCGGGCGAGCTTGGCGATGTGGCGGACTTCATCGAGGGAAAGTGACATGGCAATTTACAAAGTTGCTTAAACGACAAAGGTTTGTAGGTTATCATAAGCGATTCTGTTGCCCCAATTCCCAACCCCTCCAACGGTTTCACCGGGATTTTTCTCCGATGTTTGGTTCTCTGCGCTCTTATTTTTCGAACGATCTCGCTATCGACCTCGGCACCGCCAACACCCTGATCTACGTGCGCGGCAAGGGCATCGTCCTTGACGAGCCTTCCGTGGTGGCGATCCGCACCGAAGGCGGGCCGAACGCCAAGAAAACCATCCTCGCGGTGGGCATGTCCGCCAAGCAGATGCTGGGCAAGACGCCGGGCAACATCACTGCCATCCGTCCCATGAAAGACGGCGTGATCGCCGACTTCACGGTGACCGAGCAGATGCTCAAGCAGTTCATCAAGAAGGTCCACGACACCCGCCTGTTCTCGCCCAGCCCGCGCATCATCATCTGCGTGCCCTGCGGCTCGACCCAGGTGGAGCGCCGGGCGATCCGCGAATCGGCGCTGGGCGCCGGTGCCAGCAATGTCTACCTGATCGAGGAGCCGATGGCCGCGGCGATCGGTGCCGGCATGCCGGTGGCCGACGCGACCGGCTCGATGGTCGTCGACATCGGCGGCGGCACCACCGAGGTGGGCGTGATCTCCCTGGGCGGCATGGTCTATGCGGGTTCCATCCGCGTCGGCGGCGACAAGTTCGACGAGGCCATCGTCAATTACATCCGCCGCAACTACGGCATGCTGATCGGCGAGACCACCGCCGAATCCATTAAAAAGGGCATCGGTTCGGCCTTCCCGGGTTCCGAGGTGCAGGAGATGGAAGTCAAGGGCCGCAATCTGGCCGAGGGCATCCCGCGCGCCTTCACGATCTCCTCCAACGAGATCCTCGAGGCCCTCGCCGAGCCCCTCAACCAGATCGTCTCGGCGGTCAAGATCGCCCTCGAGCAGACCCCGCCCGAGCTCGGCGCCGACATCGCCGAGCGCGGCATGGTGCTCACTGGCGGCGGCGCGCTGCTGCGTGACCTCGACCGCCTGCTGATGGAAGAAACCGGCCTGCCGGTGATCGTCGCCGATGAGCCGCTGACCTGCGTGGTGCGTGGCTGCGGCATGGCCCTCGAAAAGATGGACCAGCTCGGCTCCATCTTCACCAGCGAGTAAGCATCGGCTGAACGGCCGGGCGCCCGCGTGAATCAACCCATCCACAGCGAGCGTCAGCGACCCGGGCATGTCCCGGGTCGTGCCGTTTGTCGAGCGCCCTGATCCCGCCCTGTCGTGGTCGGCCATTCGCCTCCTCCCTTCTTCAAGCGCGGGCCGGCTCCGCTGGCCAAGCTCGTCTTCTTCGGGCTGGTCTCGCTGGCGCTGCTGGTCTCCGACCTCAACCTGCGCTACCTCGAGGCTTTCCGCCAGGGCCTGTCGGTGCTGGCCTACCCCATGCAGATGGCGGCCGCCACGCCGGCGGATTTCGTGCGCAACGCCTCCAACTATTTTTCGTCGCTGGTGCGCCTGCAGATCGAGAACAAGGAGCTGAAGAGCCGGCAGCTGCAGGGGGCCGAGCGCATGCTGCGCCTCGAGCAGCTGGAGCTCGAGAACCGCCACCTGCGCTCCCTGCTCGAAGCGCGGGAGCGCCAGCCGGTGAAGTCGGTGGTTGCCGAGATCATGTACACCGCCAAGGACCCGTTTTCGCGCAAGGTCATCCTCGACAAGGGCGACCAGGCCGGCATCGCCGCCGGGCAGGCGGTGGTGGACGAATCCGGCGTGATCGGCCAGATCACCCGCGTCTTTCCGATGCAGTCCGAGCTCACCCTGCTCACCGACAAGGATCAGGCGATCCCGGTGATGATCGTGCGCAGCGGCCTGCGGGCGGTGCTCTTCGGCTCGGGCAACGGCCTGATGGAGCTGCGCTACCTGGCCGCCAATGCCGACGTCCAGCCGGGTGACAAGGTGGTCACCTCGGGCCTCGACGGGGTCTTCCTGGCCGGGCTGCCGGTGGCCACGGTGGCCAAGGTCGAGCGCGACCAGGCGCAGACCTTCGCCCGCATCCCCTGCCTGCCCGCGGCCGGGGTCGAGCAGTTCAGCCACGTGCTGGTGCTGGGGCACCGGGAAAGCCTGCCGCCCCGGCCGCCGGAGGCCGAGGTGATCAACAAGGGCAAGGGTGCCAAGGCCCGCAAGGCCAAGGCCGCCAAGGAGTAAGCCGTGCAACCGACCAACCGCTCGAGCCGCATCCTGCTCCCGGTGAAGATGTGGTTCGTCTACCTCACCCTCTTCATCGCGCTGTTCCTCAACTACATCCCCACCGGCCACCTGCCGGCGGTGCCGGACTTCGTCGCCCTGGTGCTGGCCTTCTGGTGCGTGCGCGAGCCCCTCAAGATCGGCATCGGCGCGGGTTTCGCATTTGGCCTGCTGACCGACATCGGCGTCGGGGCGGCCCTCGGCCAGCATGCCTTCGCCTACGTGCTGCTGGCCTACGCGGCCAACGAGCTGTCGCGCCGGGTGCTGTGGTTCACGCCGGTCGAGCAGGCCCTGCACGTCTTGCCGCTGCTGTTCATGTCCCAGGTGGTGATGGTGCTGGTGCGCCTGATGGCCGGGGCCGAATTCCCCGGCTGGTGGATGTTCTTCGGCGCCTTCGTGGCAGCGTTGCTGTGGATCCCGCTGCATTACGTGCTGCTGCTGCCCCAGTACCAGCCCGTCTCGCGCGACGAGAACCGGCCGATCTAGCCCCCCATGACGGTCATGCGCACGCCCGAGCAGGAGCTCGCCCGCTTTCGCGCCCGTCTGGCTGTGGCCGGCGTGGTCGCGCTGCTGTGTTTCGGGCTGCTCGTGGCGCGCTTCTTCTACCTGCAGGTGGTGCGCTACGACTACTACTCGACCCGCGCCGAGGACAACCGCATCTCCCTTGTGCCGATCGTGCCCAACCGCGGGCTGATCACCGACCGCAACGGCACCGTGCTGGCGCGCAACTACTCGGCCTACACCCTCGAGATCACCCCCTCCAAGGTTGCCGACCTCGACGCCACCATCGAGGAACTCGCCACGCTGGTCGACATCCAGCCCAAGGACCGGCGGCGCCTCAAGAAGCTGATGGACGAGAGCAAGAGCTTCGAGTCGCTGCCGATCCGCAACCGGCTCTCCGACGAGGAGGTCGCCCGCTTCATCGCCCAGCGCTACCGCTTCCCCGGCGTCGAGCTGAAGGCCCGCCTGTTCCGTGATTACCCGATGGGCAGCTTTGCGTCCCACGTGATCGGCTACATCGGGCGGATCAACGACAAGGACCTCGAACGCATCGAGGAGAGCGACGACGCCGCCAACTACCGCGGCACCGACCACATCGGCAAGTCCGGCCTCGAGAAGAGCTACGAGCGCGATCTGCACGGGATCACCGGCTTCGAGGAGGTCGAGGTCGACTCCGGCGGCCGCGCCGTGCGCCTCCTGCGGCGCACCCCGGCGATCCCGGGCAACAACGTGGTGCTGACCCTCGACCTCAAGCTCCAGGAGATCGTCGAGAAGGCCTTCGGCAACCGCCGCGGCGCGCTGGTGGCGATCGAGCCGTCCTCCGGCGGGGTGCTGGCGCTGGTGTCCACGCCCACCTTCGACCCCAACCTGTTCGTGGACGGCATCGCCCCCCAGGACTGGGACCAGCTCAACACCGATCTCGACAAGCCGCTCCTCAACCGGGCCATCTACAGCGCCTATCCGCCGGGCTCCACCTTCAAGCCCTTCATGGCCCTGGGGGCGCTCACCACCGGCAAGCGCACGCCCGGCCAGACCCTCGCCGACCCCGGCTACTTCAATTACGGCGGCCACCGCTTCATGGACGACAAGGTCGGAGGCCACGGCGGTGTCGACATGTACAAGTCCATCGTCGTGTCGTGCAACACCTACTATTACGTGCTTGCCAACGACATGGGCATCGACGCGATCGCCAACTTCATGCGCCCGCTGGGCTTCGGCCAGCGCTCGGGCATCGACCTGCCCGGCGAGGCGGAGGGCGTGCTGCCCTCGCCTGAATGGAAAAAACGCCGCTTCAAGCGCCCCGAGCAGCAGAAATGGTTTGGCGGCGAGACCATCTCGGTCGGCATCGGGCAGGGCTACAACGCCTACACACCGCTCCAGCTGGCCCAGGCGCTGGGGGCGGTGGTGAACAACGGCGTGCTGTACCGGCCCCACATCGCGCGCCACGTGGTCGACGCCAAGACCGGCGAGAAGCGCACCATCGAGCCCGAGCCGCTGCGCACGATCCCCTTCAAGCAGTCCCACATCGATCTCATCAAGCGCGCGATGGTCGGCGTCAACAAGGCCGGCACGGGGTCCCGCGCGTTTGCCGGGGCGCCCTACGAGGTCGGGGGCAAGACCGGCACGGCCCAGGTCTATTCGCTGAAGGGGGCCAAGTACGTGGAAGGCCGGGTGGCCGAGCGCCTGCGCGACCACTCGTGGTTCATCGCCTTCGCGCCGGCCGACAAGCCGGTCATCGCGCTGGCGGTGCTGGTCGAGAACGGTGGTTTCGGCGCGCAGTCCGCCGCCCCGATTGCCCGCCAGGCGCTCGACTACTACCTGCTCGGCAAGGTGCCGGCGGGCATCGCGGCCGAAGACCCGGCGGCCGAGGAGTCCGCGGAATGAACCCGCGCCTCGACCCCCGCCGCTGGCTGCACTACCTGCTGGCACCCCTCGATGGCCCGCTGACCCTGCTCATCCTGATCCTCATAGGCTACGCCACCGTGCTCATGGTGAGCGCCTCGCCGGAGCGCCTCGGGACGCTGGCGCTCAATACCGCCGTCGCCTTCTCGGTGATGTGGGTCGCCGCCAAGACCCCGCCGTCGCGCATGATGAGTGCAGCCCTGCCGCTCTACGCGATCGGGGTGCTGCTGCTGATCGCGGTGGCGCTGTTCGGCGACGTTTCCAAGGGTGCCCGGCGCTGGCTCAACATCGGCGTGACGCGCATCCAGCCGTCGGAGCTGCTGAAGATCGCGATGCCGCTGACCCTCGCCTGGTATTTCCAGAGCCGCGAAGGCATGCTGCGGGTGCGGGATTTCTTCATCGCCGCGGCGCTGCTGCTGCTGCCGGTGGGGCTGATCGCAAAGCAGCCGGACCTCGGCACGGCCATCCTCGTGGCGGCATCGGGCTTTTATGTGCTGTTCTTCGCCGGCCTCACCTGGCGCCTGATCCTGCCCGTCGCGGTGGTGGGCATCGTCGGCATCGGCGCCATCGTCGCGATGGGCGACACCATCTGCCAGCCGGGCGTCGAGTGGCCTGGCCTGCGGGAATACCAGAAGCACCGGGTGTGCACCCTGCTCGACCCGACCTCCGACCCCCTCGGCAAGGGTTTCCACATCATCCAGTCAACCATCGCCATCGGCTCCGGCGGGGTGCTCGGCAAGGGCTGGGGCAAGGGCACCCAGACGCACCTCGACTTCCTGCCCGAACGGCATACCGACTTCATCTTTGCGGTGCTTACCGAGGAATTCGGGCTTGCCGGTGCGCTGTTTCTTGTTGTAGTCTATATATTATTGATTTTCCGCGGCCTTTTTATTGCCGCTGGTGCCCCGACCCTGTTTTCGCGCCTTCTCGCCGGCGCACTGACGCTGATCTTCTTTACATACGCGTTCGTAAACATGGGCATGGTGAGCGGAATCCTCCCCGTCGTCGGGGTCCCGCTGCCCTTCGTCAGTTACGGTGGCACTGCCCTCGTTACCCTGTGTCTTGGTGTCGGCATGCTCATGAGCATCCAGCGCCACCGCCGCCGGGTAGGTACCTGAACCCGCGCGCGCCTGGCTGCGCGCGCCCGAACAGGAATGAGCGTCATGCCCCCTGTAGCGATGTCCCGTCGCGCCGGCCTCCTGCTGGCGCCCCTTCTGGTTGCCCTGTCGTTGCCGGCCCCCGTTTCTGCGTCCGACGCCGTGCCCTTGATGCCGGAAGCCTCCATGCGTTCGGGCCTCAAGCCCCCGTCCCCGTCGGCATTGACGGGAGGGCGTTTCAAGTTCGAGGGTGCGTCCGACGACGTCGATGGCGAGGCGCCCGACCAGGCCGCCGAAGTGGCGCCGCGCCCGGTCCATAACGTGGACAAGAGCGAGTACGCCTTGCCCACTGCCCTTCCGGGCAGCGGCAGCCAGTTCCGCGAGAAGGGCGTCGCGAGCTGGTACGGCAGGATGTTCCACGGCCGCAAGACCTCCAGCGGCGACACCTACGACATGTACGCGATGACCGCGGCCCATCCGAGCCTGCCGATTCCCAGCTACGTGCGGGTGACGAATCTCAACAACGGCCGTTCGGCGGTGGTCCGGGTGAACGATCGCGGCCCCTTCCATCCGGGGCGCATTATCGACCTCTCCTACGCTGCGGCCTACAAGCTCGGCTACACGGACCAGGGCCAGGCGAATGTCGAAGTGGCGCTGGTGCTGCCCGAGGACGTGGCGCTCGTCCAGCCGGCGCGCCCGATCCCGCCGGTGCGCAAGGCCAGGTCTCAGCCGGCCGTCGCCGTGGCGCGTCAGGCGCCGGCCCCGGTGGCTGCTCAGGCGGCTGCCGCTGTCGAGGCGCCGCGTACCGTTCAGCCCGAGCTGCCGGCGAGCGTCCAGCCCGCTGCGGCGCCTGCCGTCGTGGCTTCCGCCGCCACCGTCAGCGGCAAGGTGCCCGAGCGTGGGGCCTCGCAGGTCTTCCTGCAGCTGGGGTCCTTCCCGTCGCTGCCCAATGCGGAGTCGTTCAAGGTCTTCGTCGAGAGCGAGCTGAAGTGGCTCCGTGAGTCGGTGCTGGTGCTCTCGTCCGAGGGCAAGTACCGCCTGCACATCGGCCCCTTTGCCTCGGCCGTCGAGGCCCGCTCGATGGCCGAGCGGATTGCCGGAACCCTCAAGCTCAAGCCCTTCGTCGTCCAGCGTTGATGCCTCCACGCCACCTCCAAGGTGGCTGCGTTGTGGGTGGGCGATGCGTGTCGTATTTTGGCGACATGCATAAAACCCTACTGCAAACAAGGAAATTTTCCTCCTCTCGTCTATAGTGAAATAAACACGCGAGGAGGAAGATCATGAGCTTCATCGATTCGCCCATCAGCCGTTGCGAAGCCGTTCGCGAAATGGTGCTGACCGACCAGACCCAACGCCAGTGCGCACTTGAGCACGGATGTCCGCCAGGGCGTAACTGCCCGCTGGATGGCTGCTTTGCCGAAGTTTCGGGCATCACCGAAGCGGCCGTGATCGCTGAGGTGGCTGCTGCCGAAGCGGCCCATCATGTTCATCGGGAGGAGGCCCCGCCATCATGGCAAACCGAACCCTCGGCACCCGCCAGAAGCTCGTTTTCCGCGGGCCCGACAAGGGGCCAGGAAAAGCAGGCAGCCTGAACAGGCCCCGTAACCCCCTCGTGGCGCCAGCGCTACTCAGGAAGGCCGGCGCCCACGAGAAGACGCCCGGGGCGGTCCGGCAGGCGTCGAAGCGCGAGCTTGCCCGGCATCTGGAAAAGCTCGGCGGGGGCGAGGGCTCGGCAAAGAAATCGGATTGACCGCGCCGCGGGAGCGGAAGGCCGCAGTCAGGTTTGCGTGAAGTCGGCGGTCTGCCTGATGCCTTGAAGGGCGGTGTGATGAAGCGTTGCGTGCCAGTATCGTGGCCGCAGCGCTTTTTTATTTGTGGCGGCTGGAGGCCTGGCCAGCAAGCTTGCCAGTGGGTGCGTTCGGCAAGCCCGGGCTCGGTGTGCTTGCCATCAGGTCTTTGCCGGGGCCCAGGGGGGGGTGGAGGCAGCTACGCCTGGCCTGCCGGGGGTTGCGCCCCCGGGCTTAACGCAGCTTCTCGAGCAGGCCTTCGAGCTGGTCGAGGTCGCCGAACTGGATGGTGACGGCGCCGGCGCCCTTCTTGTTGGCCTTGATCTTCACCGTTGCGCCGAGGCGGTCGGCGATTTCCTCTTCGAGGCGCAGGATGTCGCGGCTGGGCGGCGGTACCGGCAGCTTCGACTTGGGGTTGAGCGCCTGCTGGGCGAGGCGCTCCGCTTCGCGCACCGAAAGCCCGCGGGCGGCGATCAGGTTGGCCAGGCCGATCTGGGTGGCGCCGTCGAGGGGCAGCAGCGCCCGGGCGTGGCCCATGTCGATGTCGCCGGCCATCAGCAGTTCCTGCACCGGTGCGGCCAGCTGGAGCAGGCGCAGCAGGTTGGAGGCGGCCGGGCGGGAGCGCCCGACGGCTTCGGCGGCCTGCTGGTGGGTCATGCCGAACTCGTCGATGAGGCGCTGGATGCCCGCGGCTTCCTCGAGGGGGTTGAGGTCTTCGCGCTGGATGTTCTCGATGAGGGACATCGCCAGCGCCGCCTCGTCGGGGATCTCCCGCACCAGGCAGGGGACTTCGCTGAGGCCGGCGATCTGGGCTGCGCGCCAGCGGCGTTCGCCGGCGATGATCTCGTAGCGTTTTGCATCGAAGAGCCCGGCCTGGGGGCCCTCCAGGCGCCGCACCAGGATCGGCTGCATGACGCCCTGGGTCTTGATCGAGGCGGCGAGTTCTTCGAGGGAGCCCGGGTCCATGCGGGTGCGCGGCTGGTAGCGGCCCGGCTGCAGCTCGGCGGCGGGCAGGGTCTGCAGTTCGCCCCGCGGTGCGTCGGTGTCGTCGTTGTTGGCGGCGAGGAGGGCGTCGAGGCCGCGGCCGAGGCCTTTGAGTTTGGGAGGTGCCATGTTCGCTCTCAGGGAGTCGCCGGGTGATGCGGCGATTCGCTGGCGCCGCCGTCCGGGTTGTGCTGTTGCATCAGAGGGTCTTGACCCGTTCGATCATCTCTTTGGCGAAGGCCAGGTAGGCCTGGGCGCCCTTGGCGCTGCGGTCGAAGACCACGCCGGGGATGCCGTGGCTGGGGGCTTCGGCCAGGCGCACGTTGCGCGGCACCACCGCCTTGAAGACCTTGTCGCCGAAGTGCGCCTCGAGCTGGGCCGAAACCTGCTGCTGGAGCGTGACGCGCGGGTCGAACATGACCCGCAGCAGGCCGATGATGGAGAGGTCGCGGTTGAGATTGGCGTGCACCTTCTTGATCGAGTTGACCAGGTCGGACAGGCCCTCGAGGGCGTAGTACTCGCACTGCATCGGGATGATCACGCCGTGGGCGGTGCACAGGCCGTTGAGGGTGAGCAGCGACAGGGATGGCGGGCAGTCGATCAGGATGAAGTCGTATTCGCCGGCGTGCAGGGCGAGGGCGTCGCGCAGGCGGTTCTCGCGGCGGTCGAGGCCGACGAGTTCGACTTCGGCGCCGGCCAGGTCGCGGTTGGCGGGGATCAGGTCGTAGTTGCCGGTTTCGGAGCGCACGCGGGCTTCGGCCACGGTGCACAGGCCGACCAGCAGGTGATACACCGACTTGCTGAGGCCGCGCTTGTCGATGCCGCTGCCCATGGTCGCGTTGCCCTGGGGGTCGAGGTCGATGAGCAGCACGCGCTGGCCGGCGGTGGCGAGGCCGGCGGCGAGGTTCACGCAGGTGGTCGTCTTGCCGACGCCGCCCTTCTGGTTGGCGATGCAGAAAATGCGGGCCATGTCAGGTTCGTTTCACGATGAGGAGGTGACGCTCGGCGTCGAGGCCGGGCACGGCCAGTTCGATGCTCTGCTCCAGCGCGAAGCCGGCCGGGATGCGGGCGATTTCGTCGGTGGGGTAGATGCCCTTCATGGCCAGGATGCGGGTGTCGGGCCCGGCCAGGTGGGCGGTGAGGGTGACGAAGTCGGCCAGGTCGGCGAAGGCGCGGGAGATGATGCCGTCCGGCGCGGCGGGCGCGTAGGCGGGCTGCCAGTTCTCGATGCGCGCGTGGTGGGCGCGGAAGTTGGGCAGCTTGAGCTCGATGCGGGCCTGGTTCTGGAAGCTGGCCTTCTTCTGCACGGTCTCGACGGAGTCAACCTGCAGCTCGGGCCGGGCGATGGCCAGCACGACGCCGGGCAGGCCGCCGCCGGAGCCCACATCCACCAGCCGCTGGATGCCGCCGAGCGCCGGCAGCACCGACAGCGAATCGAGCAGGTGGTGGGTGAGCACCTGGGTTTCGTCGCGG
>JAKLLM010000046.1 GCA_023150125.1 Zoogloea sp. | reverse complement strand
GGCGACGGCTTCGGAGAGGGTCCGGTTGGACGAAACCGTGAACAGCACCTTGCCCTTGATCGCCAGAATTTCGCTAACCAGCATTTTTTTGTCCTTTGGGTGGCGCCGCGCGCCCGAAACAATATCGGCAACCATGTTATTCGATTGCCGGCGTGGCGAGAAGCCGCCGGAGATAGGGATTTACCCCAGTTCGCGGAGTTCTTCACCGGCGGGCGGCGACACCCGGCGCACCAGCGGAAGGGCAACGGGACCGTAACGGCTTACCGCCAGCGTTCGGGCTACCGGCAATGGCCGGCCAGCAAGCGCTCGGGCCGGGTCAGCCCGGCTGCACGGATGCCGGACAGAGGCAAAAAAATCGCCCTCCGGCGGGAGGGCGATCAGAGTCGGCTCGCCATGGCTGGCGACTGGCTCAGCGTTCGAGGAACTTCAGCTTGTCCTTCACGCCGCGCCAGTCGTCGGCGTCGGCCGGCGGGTCCTTGCGTTCGACGATGGGCTTCCAGCTGGCGGCCAGCTCGGCGTTGAGGGCGATGAAGGCTTCCTGGCCGGCGGGCACGTCATCTTCGGCGAAGATCGCTTCGGCCGGGCATTCGGCCACGCAGAGGGTGCAGTCGATGCACTCGTCAGGGTCGATCACCAGGAAGTTCGGGCCCTCGCGGAAGCAATCCACCGGGCACACATCGACGCAGTCGGTGTATTTGCAGCGAATGCAGTTTTCGGTGACGACGTAGGTCATGGGGCGCTCCTGTCTGTATGGGCGGCCGGGCGCTGGGCTGGCCGCGGGGCTGGGGTCCGCTTCTGAATACGATTCGAGGTGCTGCGGACGTGGCGCCGAATATACCGCATCCGCCCGCTTCCGACGCCATCGCGGCATCCACCGGCAGCTGCCGGCGGGCGCGCGCCGACTGTGCCTCGGCTACCACAGATCGTGATGCGTGGCGAGCTTGCCGCAAGAAAAGCGCTTTTCTTGCCGGAGATTATTCGATAGCATCCCGACATCCGTATCTCGTTGCACGGGCTGTTCTCTTTCCGGCCCCTCCGGAAGTCCCCCTCCCCGACAACAAATCCAAATACTCCCTGAACGCGAGGAATCATGAGCGAACATATCCATTACGTCACCGATGCGAACTTCGAAGCTGAGGTTCTGCAGTCCTCGAGCCCTGTGCTGGTCGATTACTGGGCCGAGTGGTGCGGTCCGTGCAAGATGATTGCACCGATCCTCGACGAAGTGGCCAAGGACTACAACGGCAAGCTCAAGGTTGCCAAGCTCAACATCGACGAAAACCAGGAAACCCCGGCCAAGTACGGCATCCGCGGCATTCCGACCCTGATGCTGTTCAAGGGCGGCAACATCGAAGCCACCAAGGTCGGCGCGCTGTCCAAGTCGCAACTGGCGGCCTTCATCGACAGCCACCTGTAACACCGGCAGGCCGGCCTCACGGCCGGCCACCTGCACTTCACTGCCGCAACGCCGGCCCGGCCCCACGCCGGGCGGCGAGCCAGGGCGAAACTCATACAGTCCGAGCACTTCTGCTGCTGTATAGGCTGCCGCGAATCCTCGCCAGCCCCAGACACCCTCCCCCACCGCACCCTTCCTCTCTTCCCCCACTCCTGCCTGCCATGCAACTCTCGGAGCTCAAGTCTCTCCACGTCGGCCAATTGCTCGAAATGGCCATTGCCAACGAAATCGAAGGCGCCAACCGCCTGCGCAAGCAGGAACTGGTCTTCGCGCTACTCAAGAACCGCGCCAAGAAGGGCGAGCCGATCTTCGGCGATGGCGTCATGGAGGTGCTGCCCGACGGCTTCGGCTTCCTGCGCGCGCCCGACACCTCCTACCTGGCAGGCACCGACGACATCTACGTGTCGCCGAGCCAGATCCGCCGCTTCAACCTGCACACCGGCGACACGGTCGAGGGCGAGATCCGCACCCCCAAGGAAGGCGAGCGCTACTTCGCGCTGGTGAAGGTGGACAAGGTCAACCACGAGCCGCCCGAGGCCGCCAAGCACAAGATCCTCTTCGAGAACCTCACGCCGCTGCACCCCAACCAGTGCCTCAAGCTCGAGCGTGACATCCGCGGCGAGGAGAACATCACCTCCCGTGTGATCGACATGATCTCGCCGATCGGCAAGGGCCAGCGCGGCCTGCTGGTGGCGCCGCCGAAGAGCGGCAAGACGGTGATGCTGCAGCACATCGCCCACTCGATCACCTCCAACCACCCCGACGTGGTCGTCATCGTGCTGCTCATCGACGAGCGCCCCGAGGAAGTCACCGAAATGCAGCGCTCGGTGAAGGGCGAGGTCGTCGCCTCGACCTTCGACGAGCCCGCCATCCGCCACGTGCAGGTGGCCGAAATGGTCATCGAGAAGGCCAAGCGCCTGGTCGAGCACAAGAAGGACGTGGTGATCCTGCTCGACTCCCTGACCCGCCTGGCCCGCGCCTACAACACCGTGATCCCGGCCTCCGGCAAGGTGCTCACCGGCGGTGTCGACGCCAACGCCCTGCAGAAGCCCAAGCGCTTCTTCGGCGCAGCGCGCAACATCGAGGAAGGCGGCTCGCTCACCATCATCGCCACCGCCCTCATCGACACCGGCAGCCGCATGGACGACGTGATCTACGAAGAGTTCAAGGGCACCGGCAACATGGAGATCCACCTGGATCGCCGGATGGCCGAGAAGCGCGTTTACCCCGCCATCAACGTCAACCGCTCGGGCACCCGCCGCGAGGAGCTGCTGCTCAAGTCCGACGTGCTGCAAAAGGTGTGGGTGCTGCGCAAGCTGCTCTACGGCATGGATGACATCGATGCGATGGAGTTCCTGCTCGACAAGATCAAGGCGACGAAGAGCAACGGAGAGTTCTTCGACGCCATGCGCCGCGGCTGACCAGGCCCGCGCATCACGAAGGGCGGCGGCGGGCCGCCCTTCGCCGTTCACGGCGCCGGTGCCCGACCGGCGCGCTCCTGGCCTATAATCGGGCTTCCTCTCCATCTGGGCCGCCCATGACGCCTTCCATGCACTTCGACGCTTACGCCTGCGCGTTTCACGACGCGGGCCGTCGGGTGCCCGGCAGACGGCGAGCCCCGTCACGCCAGCCCGGCGTCGGGCTGGCGCTGGCCTTCAAGGTTACAGGTTCCCCGGCCGTGCTTTCCCAGGCCGTGCGGGGCCGGAACCGGGACTGATCCCAGGCCACCCCGCACGGCACCTTGCCCAGGGCACGTCTTGCGTGCCTTGTTCAACGTGCAGCCAGAGCGGGAAGCCAAGCGCCCTCCTTTTCGCACCCCAGCGCCGTAACAGCGGCCATGCCCCGGGCCTTTCCCGGGCAGCGAAAACCCTCCCTGCGGAGCGCCCCCGCCCCGGCTGCCAAGTGCCGCGCCAGGCGCGGCTGCCCGTTTGCCGAGGGGTGATGTGATGGTTCTCACAAGAAGTTTCGTTCGGGCCAAGCGCCCGTGCACCAATGGATTCCGCTGGTTCGTCCGCCAGTTCGACGAGGGCGGGAATTACCAGGAGTTGCTCGACACGATGGTCGCCGCCGGCCGGGTCGGCGACGCCTGCTGGCTGCTCGAACAGTTCGGGCCGACCGGCGAAGTGCGGGTCGTCGATGAGATCGAGGCGGACGCGCTCGTGTTCGCAGGCACGCTGCAGGTGCGAGGCAACGTGGACGTCGAAGGCAAGCTGCACGTCGGCGGCGATCTGCGGGTGGAGGGTGGCCTGCGCACCAGTGGCGAGCTGATCGTCGGGGGAAACCTGCGGGTCGAAGGCCAGGTGCGGGCCGGCGGCCGCGTGGCGGTAGATGGTGACCTGCGCGCCGGCTGGGGCGTGGAGTCGGCCGGCGACCTGCGCTGCGGCGGCGAGCTGCGCACCGGATGGGGCCTCCACTGCGCCGGGCGCCTGCGCCTCGATGGCAACGCCTTCGTCGGCATCGACCTCCACAGCGAGGGCGACCTGCGCTGCGCCAAGGGGCTGCACGTGGGTGGCGACCTCACCGCCCAGGCCCAGCTGCGGGTCGCCCAGGGCATCGCCGCCGGGGGCTCGATCCACGGCGCGATGCACCTGGAGGCCGGCTGGGGGATCAAGGCCGGCGGCGTCATCCATGCCGACGGGGCAATCCGGGCCGGCGAAAGTCTGTCGGCCGGTGAAGGCATCCGGGCCGGCAAGGGCTACGGGGTCTTCGCCGGGCTCGACGTGCAGGTGGAAGCCTGGGAGAGCAGCGCCCGGGTCTGTGCCCCGGACAAGCCCGAAGGCCTGATGAGCGGCTGGTGGGCAGGCCCCGGCGTGCTTTGAGGGGGCCGCCCATGAACCCCCAGGCCCTTCCTCCCCTGCCCTGGCTGGCCGGCTTCTTCATGCGATGGCCGCCGCGGATGGAGCTGCGCATCGACGTGCAACGCCCCGACGAGAGCATCGAACGCGAGCTCGACACCCTCCACCGACGCCTGCACACCGCCGCCGACCCGCTCGCCAGCTGTGCCACGCTGCCCGGCCGCCTGCCCGGGCTGGTGTGGCGCCACCGCGAGGCCGACGGCGAGCACTATGTCTACGTCGAGGACACCGCCCGGCGCTGCCTCGCCGGCTACACCGTGTTCAACCGCCTGATCGAGGTGGACCGCCGCACCGACCCCCATGTGCGGGCGCCGCATTCCAGGTACGCGCCGGACTACCAGCGACGCGGCATCGCCACGGCGGTGTACGAATGGGGCCTGGAGCAAGGCTTCTGCCTGGTCAGCGGGGCACGCCAGTCGGCCGGCGCCCACGCCCTGTGGCTCGCCCTGGGGCGGCGTTTCGAGCTCGGCTACGTGGCGCTGCGCAAGCGGCGGATGCATTACCTGGGCGCGGAGCCGCCCTCTGCCCTGCGCGACGACCTGAGCACCCGCCTGCTGTTGATCGGCCCGGGCTGGAGCCTGGAGCGCCTGCAGGCCCTGGGGCTGCTGCAAGCTGCCCGGCCAGCCGCGCCCCCCTGAGCTCGCCCCGCCTCCGACGCGGGGTGTCGGCGGGCTGCGGCGAGGCTGCAAGGCCTTGTATAATCGCGGCCTTTCCCGCTTTCCGCCCTGCCCATGACCGCCGCCGTCCAGCAAATCGCCCGCCGTCGCACCTTTGCGATCATCTCCCACCCCGACGCGGGCAAGACCACGCTGACCGAAAAGCTGCTGTGGTTCGGCGGCGCGATCCAGGTGGCCGGCGAGATCCGCGCCCGCAAGGCCGCCCGCCACGCCACCTCCGACTGGATGGAGCTCGAGAAGCAGCGCGGCATCTCGGTGACCTCGTCGGTGATGCAGTTCCCCTACCGCGACTGCGTCATCAACCTGCTCGACACCCCGGGCCACGAGGACTTCTCCGAGGACACCTACCGCACCCTCACCGCCGTCGACTCGGCGGTGATGGTGATCGACTCGGTGAACGGCGTCGAAGCCCAGACCATCAAGCTGCTCAACGTCTGCCGCCTGCGCGCCACGCCCATCGTCACCTTCATCAACAAGCTCGACCGCGAGGGCCGCGAGCCGATCGAGCTGCTCGACGAGATCGAGTCGGTGCTGGGCATCCAGTGCGCCCCGATGACCTGGCCGATCGGCATGGGCAAGCGCTTCCGCGGCGTGTATCACCTGTACACCGACACCATCCAGTTCTTCGACCCCCAGGCCGAGAAGGGCACCTCCGAGATCATCCAGGGCCTCGACAACCCGCGCCTCGACGAAGTCATCGGCGACCAGGCCGAGGAGCTGCGGATGGACATCGAGCTCGTCCGCGGCGCCTCCCACACCTTCAACCGCGAGGCCTACCTCGAAGGCAAGCAGTGCCCGGTGTTCTTTGGCTCGGCGGTGAACAACTTCGGCGTGCAGAGCCTGCTCGACGCGGTGGTCGAGCTCTCCCCCGCCCCGCTGCCCCGCCCGGCCAAGAGCCGCATGGTCGAACCGATCGAGCCCAAGTTCTCGGGCTTCGTGTTCAAGATCCAGGCCAACATGGACCCGAAGCACCGCGACCGCATCGCCTTCATCCGCGTCTGCGCCGGCCGCTTCGAGCGCGGCGGCAAGCTCAAGCAGGTGAGCACCGACAAGAGCCTCGCCATCAACAACGCCATCACCTTCATGGCGCAGGACCGCAACACCACCGACGAAGCCTGGGCCGGCGACATCATCGGCATCCCCAACCACGGCACCATCCACCTGGGCGACACCTTCACCGAGGGCGAGGACCTGCAATTCACCGGCATCCCGAGCTTCGCGCCGGAGCACTTCCGCCGCGCCCAGATCAAGAACCCGCTCAAGATGAAGCAGCTGCAGAAGGGCCTCGAGCAGCTCGCGCAAGAGGGCGCCACCCAGCTCTTCCGCCCCACCACCACCAATGAACTCATCCTCGGCGCCGTCGGCACCCTGCAGTTCGACGTGGTGGCCCACCGCCTCGAGTTCGAATACGGCGTGGATGTGATGTTCGAGTCCTGCAGCTACGCCACCGCCCGCTGGCTGCGCGGCAGCGACGCCGACCTCAAGGCGCTGGCCGACAAGTCCCCCGCCAACATGGCCCTCGACGGCAACGGCGACTATGTTTACCTGGCGCCCAACCGGGTGAACCTGCAGATGGCGCAGGAGCGCTTCCCGGACATCAAGTTCCTGGAGACGCGGGAGATCTACTAAGCCGGGGGCCGCGATGCGGTGTCGAGGGGCTCACCCCCCCTCGCCTCAGGCCGAGCCTGTCAAATTTTTTGTGTTCGAGGCGGGTATCGAGTGGTCGATGCCCGAAACCGGGTGACGCGTGCTAGCCGCAGCCCTTCGGCCGCGCCGTGGCCGGACGGCGCCGGCCCTCCGGCCTACGAATAGCCTCATCCCGATCCAGGCCCGCAGCGCTCACCAGCAGCTCGCCACCGTCCCCGTGCCCGACACCGCCTTCGTCCCGTTCTGGCTGAGGCTGAGGGTGCCGCACTTGGTGTCGGCGCTGGCCTGGGCGCCCTGGGGCGTCGCGCGGAGGACGAAGCTGTTGGCATTCACGCTGCCGATCGAGATCACGTAGCGGCCGTTCATGTCCTGAATGCAGGCCGTGGTGGGCAGGCTCACCGCGGTGCCACCGGCGGTCTGGTCGTAGCGCAGGTTGGTGGTGTAGTAACGCTCCATGAACTGGCTCGCCTCCTGCAGGCAGGCGGTGGCCTGGCCGCGCCGGCTCTTGACCAGGTAGCTGGTGTAGTTGGGGTAGGCGATCATCGCGATGATGCCGACGATCACGACGGCGATCATCAGTTCGATCAGCGTGAAGCCCCGCTGCCGCCGGGGGCGGTGGGTGGTGTGCATGGTCGCGTCCTCCTTCGCTCGGGGTCGGGTGGGGTTCATTCGGTGACGATCTCCCGCCACGAAATGCGCCCGCTGAGCGCACGCAGGTTGAGGTTGGGCAGCGCCTTGCAGGCGCCGGTGGTGTCGCAGCTCTGGGCGGTGGATTGGTCGGCGCTGACCTTCTTGACGTTGATCTCGCCGATCATCCCGGTGGTGCGGATCGAGCCGGCCGGGAGCAGCCGGCCCCCCTCGAGCTTCTTGTCGGCGTCGGTGAAGAGCTTGTCGTTGTTGATGTCGAAGAAGGGCTTGGTGAGGCTGGCGCCGCTGAAGGCATCGACCGCATTCACGAAGCCGCTGCCGCCCGAGGCGCACACATCGGAGCTCGGGACGATGCTGCTCACGTAGATGACGCCCGCCGAATACTGGCTGCGCGAGACGATCCGTTCGCCGCTGGCGACGCCGGCGGGGGTGAGGTCGAGGTACCAGCCGCGCTTGCCGACCATGTCGTTGGAGCTGGCCACCGAGATGGTCCGCGTGAGGTAGTTGCCCTGGGCCGAGGCGGCGCTCAGGGTGCGCTGGGTGAGCGAAGCGCGCGAGCTGATCGCGGTGCCGTCGTCGATGAGGCCGTACCAGGTCTGGACCGCGGTGTTCGAAACGTCGGAGTTGGACAGGTAGCGCCCGGTCCCGCCGAAGATCCAGCGCTTGTTGGTGGTGGGGTCGATGGCAATGGCGAGGCCGCCGGTGATGGGCTGGGCGTTGTTGCTGGCGTCGCGGGCGACGAAGATCGAGCCCGCCGTCCAGCTGTTGCTGTTGCCGGTGAGGGTGAACTTCCAGAAATTGCCCAGGAGGTCGCCCGCATAGACGAGGTCGACCTTGCCGTCGCCGTTCTGGTCGAAGCCCACCGGGGTTGCCAGCCCGTTGCTGCTGGTCGACGACCCCACGCCGGTGGCGATCTTCTTGATCAGCGCGCCTGTGTTGAGGTTGATCACGAAGAGGAAAGCCTTCTCGGTGCTGCTGTTGTAGCCGTTGCCGATCAGGACGGCCCAGTCGCCGCTGTTGAGCCGGGCGATGACCGGCTTGCCGAGGGCCTGGCCGAGGTCTGCGTCGGTGAACTCCCACAGCACGTTGTTGGTGCCGAAGCTGGCCGGGTTGGTGACGTCGAGGGCATAGATCGTCTTGCCGCCGCGGCCGAGGGAGCCGACCAGGATGTTCTTGCCGGTGGCAGCCAGGTCGGACACCGCGAGCTCGCCGTCGTTGATGAACTTGTGCGAGTAGGTGGGGCTGGAGAAGGCCTTGAGGTCGGCAAAATTGACCCCGCCCGGGAGGTAGGCGAAGAGCTCGGCCCCGGTGGCGGCATTGAAGGCGTGGAGCATGCCATCGTTGGCCGCGGCAAAGACGGTGTTGGAGGCCTTCACGTACACCGGCGCGGGGTTGGCGATGTCGCCCAGCAGGGAGCTGCGGTTGCGCAGGGTGCCACCGCTGGCCACCGACTTGCTCGTCACGCCGCGCACGAAATCGACCACGTCGGAACCTCCGATGGCAGTCTGCTTGGCGTTGCTGAGGTTGCTGTAGGTGAAGGCGATGCCGCCGCCGCCGTTGTCCTTCCAGGTGAAGATCTTGCGGGAGGCCGCGGCGGGGAGCTGCTCGGAGGCCCTCCAGAGCGGGATCGGCGTGCCGTCGGCGGTGGTGTTCATGTTGCCGGCGGTGTTGTAGCCCACGGCCCACAGGTCGCCGCCCCAGCTGCCGTCGTAGCGGGCAACGAAGACCTTGCCGTCGGTCTCGACCGAGTTCGAGGTGAGAGCCACGTTCCACGCGCCGCCGGATTCGCCGATGGTGTTGAGGGCCGACACCAGGCCCTCGGCGAACTCGGTGGGGTTCTTGGCGGCGATGAAGCTGCCCCGGCCATTGACGGAGGCGTGCCACAGGTCGTCGATCTTGGCAGCCTCGGCGCTGAGCGGGTCGGGCCAGGCCTTGCTGCCGCTGGTCAGTGCGGCGAGGTCGTTGGGTGTCTTGGGCGGCGGGGTGAGCGTGCCCTGGGGCCCGAGGGACAGGGTGAAGGTGCTCATGTTCTGCCAGAACGACGGGTTGGTGCTGGTGGTGCGGATGTTGTTGGTGAGGTCGCTGCGCAGGTCGCGCTTCCAGTAATACATGGCGATGTCGGCCAGGGTGCCACCGTAGCTGTCCATGTAGGGCCGCGCCGGCTGGTACTGGTAGCTCTGCGAGCCGGGGCCGGTGATGGTGGTGCCGGCGAGGTTGTCCTCGTTGGCGAAGTTGAGCGCCACGGCGGGCGGGTTGTAGTAGCCGTCGGTGGTCAGGATGGTGAAGTTGCGGCGGCACGAGAGCTGCGGCGCCGGGCCGTAGGGGCCGCTGTCGTCGGTGCGCCTGAAATATTCACCGGCGCGGTAGAGCGACTCCTTGAGCGGCGTGCCCTGGGGCGGGAAAGGCGTGCCGAGCAGCGCGTTGAACCAGTTCTGGCGGTTGCTGCCGTCGAAGGTGCCGGTGGTCGGGATGACGTTGCCGAGGCTGGCGGTGTTGATGGTGCTGAAACCCACCCGGTAGTTGGTGCCGAGCTTGGCGAAGGCCGCGCTGGCGCCGGCCTTGGCGGCGTTGGCACGGGAACGGTAGTAGCTGAACCAGTTGGCGAAGTTCTGGGTTTCCTCCGCAACAGTGCGTGTCACCGACCCCCAGTTGAGGCTGCTGACGGCGCTCGGAGTGCCGCCGTTGAGGTCGGTGCGGTAGGCGGTGCTGCCCTGGATCTGGTACTTGACGTAGCTCGTGTAGGCGTCGCGGGCGCCCGTCCCCTTGTACATGTAGAAGGTGATCGGCCAGTACGACTGGGCGCAGGCGTAATTGTTCGAGCACAGGAAATAGTCCCCCGAACCAGGCCCAGCGATCCACGGGAAGCCGCTGGAGCTGTTCTGCTTGACGGTGGTCAGGTTGATGCTGCCTGCCCCGGTGTTGGCAGGGTTGTAGTAGGCGGCGGTCGGCGAGGCGTTGCCGTAGGACGAGCCGTCATGCTTGACCCACGGGGTGTAGGTGATCGTCGGGTCGTAGAAGATGTTGTTGTTGGCCGGCGAGCGTCGGAAGAAGTTGTGATAGCTCCGGTCGTCGAAGGACGGGACGGCCGCCCAGTAGTTGTTGCCGTTGTACTGGTCGTTGGGCGGCGGAAAGAGATAGACGATGTTCGGGGAGGCGTAGGCCTGACCGTAATACCAAGCGAGTTCGTTGAGGTACTTGGCGTTGGGATAAAAGGTGATCAGGTCTTCGGGCATCATCTCGAACTGCATGCTACCCGAGTCGTCGAGCAGGAACAGGATGTTCGAGGGGATGGCCGCCGCAGACTGCAGCGGCGCCGTCGGCAGGTCGACGGCGCCGTGGCCCGGCTGGCTCGCCAGGGCAAAGGCCACGGCCAGAGGCAACGCGGCCAGCCTGGATCGCAGGCCGGCCGAGCGACGAAGCAGGGTTCTCATGAGGATCTCCGATTACTGGCGGATGTTCGATTGCAGCGTCACGATGGTGCCGCGGGCATTGGTCGCGCGGGCCTGGGCGGTGACGCGGTAAAGGGGCACGAGACAGGTGGGCTCGACCGGAATCTGCAGGTGACAGGTGCCGTCCACCGGCTGGGGGCCCATGTCCTCGATGATGAACTGGCTGGTGACGAGCGCCGGGCGCGTGCTGGTGGCTGCGCGCCAGCCGGTGAAGTCCGGGTCGGACCAGCGGTCGGCCATGCCCGCCACGGGCCTGGGGCATATGCCGTCGCTGCAGTTGGCGGTGACGGTGAGGGGCGCCGCGGCAATCGCCTCGGCCTCGCGGAGGGCCGCCTCGGCTGCCTCGAGCACCACGTTGCGGTCGTACTGGTTGCCGCTCATGCGCTCCTGCAGCCCGGCGCTGCGCATCGACGAGAGCCCGAGCAGGGTGATGATGATCAGGATCAGCATCGAGGCGATCAGCGCGACGCCGCGCTGGGGATGGGCGAATCGTGTCATGGCATCCGGTTTCTGAGGGCGACAGTGCTGCTCGTCGTGTTCGACAGCCGCCGCTCACCCGCACTCGCCGTCGACACGCCACCGTCCTGGCTCTCGAAGCTCAGGGTGAGGCGCACCGACGAGACACTCGCCCAGTCCGTCACCGAGCTGGCATCCACATAGGCCGTGCTGCCATCCACCAGGTAGGTGATCTGCATATTGGTGACGCCGGCCGCAATCTCCTCGGGCCCGCCGTCGAGGAACACCCGGTAGAGGGACGGGCGGCCGTTCGAGCCGTTGCCGATGTACCACGCCGAGGCGCCGAAGCGGGTCAGCCGCGAGATCAGCGGATCGTACTGGTAGCTCGCTGTCGGGCACACCGTCCCGATGTCGTAGGCCAGCGCGGTGCCGCAGTTGCCGCGCGCGCCTGCGCCGACGGCGTAATTCACCCGGTCGCCCGAGACGCTCGACACGTTGAAGACCGTCGATTGACGGTAGTCGCAGGCGATCAGCAGATCGTTGGCGACGAGGCCGGACTGGCTGGTGTTGAGCCGGAACTGGTTCGTCGTGCTGTCGTGCTGCTCGACGCTGAAACCGGCGCCGTAGGCCCCGGCCAGGTGAAGCGCATCGGTGTTGCTCCGCCGCAGCCCCTGAGCAGTGCCGACAGCCACCGCGGGCGTGACCTGGCTGCCATCGAAGCCCTGGATGCCGGCCCCCAGCTGGCTCCACCACGCCGGCGTGGCAGACTGGGCCGCGTTCAGCACGCTACGGTTGCGCCGGGCGATGCCGTTGTCGGCCCGCCCGCCGTTGCCGCAGCCCGTGCCGCTGGCCTCCCGGATCTCCCGACCCATCAGGGCAAAGGCGATGCGCGCCGAATCCTGCATCCGCGAAAGGTTGTCCGAGGTGTTGAAGGACATCCGGCTGCCCAGGAACACCACGAAGACGGCCCCCACCAGCACCAGCCCGAGGACCAGCGCGATCATCAGCTCGACGAGCGTGTGCCCACGCCCGTGATGCGGCAAGCGGACGGGGTGACGGCGATGGGTCATAGCTGGACCCGGGTGGTCACGGAGTGTGCGGTCGAACCGGCGCTGGCCCGCGAGTCGTCCCACTGCACCGTGATGTCGCACTGGCCGGCCTGGCAAAGCACCGTGCCACAGGCGCTCTGGCCGATGGCACGCTTGAGCGAACTCACCCAGGCGATGAGGTCCGCGTCGGCGAGGGAACTGCCTACGCCTTCGGCCAGGGTGCAGGTGCTGCTGTTGTAGGCGCCGCTGCGCGCCGCGGTGATGTTCGCGCGCATCGCATCGGTGATCGAGTTGCTCATGATCCCCGCCATCGAGCGGGACTGGGCGCTCTGGCCGTTGCGCAAGGCCACGGTCTGGAGCGCCGCCATCCCGAGCAGGCAGACCGACAGGATCAGCATGGAGACCAGCACTTCGATGAGCCCGACGCCTTTCTGCGCCTTGAGGGAAGAAATCTTGTTCATGATCGGCCGATGTTGCGGTGGGTGGATCAGGCGTTCGACGGAACGGGGCAGCTGCCGTCGTTATCGACGGGGACGATCAGCGCCTGCCCACCGGCGCTGATACGGATCTCGCGGGTGTTCTGGGTCACCGAGCCGGTGGCGATGCACACCGACAGCTTCGCCTGCAGCAGCACGGCGGAAGAACCCGTGGCGGCACGCGCGAGGCCATCGGCCCCCATCCGGAGGCGGTTACCCTGATCGACGATGCGCTGGCTGGCCTGCACCGTCACCTCGGCCGGCGCAATCGTGCCGGTGCGCAGCACCTCGCCGCTGTCGGGGGAGTCGTTGCGGTTGTTGTCGACGAACACCAGCCAGCCGCTCCAGCGCCCGGCTGCGCTGGAACACGTGGCCCCGTCGCTGCTGCTGCACAGGATCACGCGCCGGTTCAGGCGGATGGCCTCGCTGCGCGCGATCATCACCGCGCCCAGCAGGTCGTTGGCATGGGTGGCGAGCCGGTTAGAGTTCATGAGCGACGTGAAGGACGGGACTGCCGTGCCCATGAGAATTGCCGCCACGGCCAGCGTGACGATCAGCTCAACGAGGGTGAATCCCTGAAATTTCTTCTTGTGCATAGTGAGCCTCCGATCCTGTGTTGCTCTGCGGGGCTGCAAACCTGTGTCTGCACGCACCCGGCCATCCCGACGATTCAAGCAGCCCCGAAGTGCTCGGGGCGCTGCCGGACCGCTCGATGGGAAACGTCGCCGCTGCATGCAGTAAGCAGTAACGACAAATTTGAAACGACCTTGACGGGGGATTGATGCGCAATGCCACGCCGGTGTGCGATACGCACGCGACCGGAGAGCCGAGGGGTGGCCTGGAGGGCGAGACATGCCGAAGCGCCGCAGACGCGGGGCCGGGCATCGACCCGGGTGGCATGGCAGGAAGCGGGGGCGGTTGCGCGTCGCGCGGCGATGCGGACAACAGGTGAGCGCTTCATCGTCGATCCCTTGCATTAGTCGTTTGGCTAATCACAAAGGCGGACGCAAAGCGCTTTGGGAACCGGCACGCGGAGCGTGTCGGGCAACCCGGCTATCCTCGACGAGGACCCGTGGCTTTGCGTCCTGCAGTTGCCTGCAGTTTGCCTATGTGCGAGTAGTGTAGCAGCTTGTTTCTAAAAGCCAAACGCCGCGCCTGCATTCCATGTGAAATCCTCCGCGGACGGCCTCCGGAGCGCCGCTGCGCGGGGCCCGCCCCTGCTGGCGCCCGTCGACGCCGGCAGGCCAGGCAGGCGCGGACTACACTCCGGAATGGACCCCCCTCACGCCGACCGTGCCACCCGGCGCCATCGGCCCGCCGAGGTAGCCATGCCACAGCACTCGCCCTCTTCCCCCCAGACCAGCGCAACGCGGCCCGGACGCCCGCGGCGACCGGCGCCCCAGCGCCGCTCCTTCGCATCGACGCTGTTCGGCTACGACATCTTCATCTCCTTCGCGCTGGGCTTTTCGGGGCGTGGCACCCAGTCCTACGCCTCGGACCTCGCCCGCCAGCTGCGGGAGCGCGACTTCTCGGTCTTCTACAGCGAGGACGAAGCCGCCCCCGGCGAAGACCTCGACGACACCCTGCTGCGGGCGCTGCTGCGCTCGAGCATCCTGGTGGTGATCGCCAACCGCGGCACCCTGGAGGCCCCGCGCTGGGTGCGCACCGAAGTGGAAGCCTTCCGCAAGCATCACCCGGGGCGGCCGATCATCCCGATCAGCATCGGCGGCGCCCTGCAGGACGCCGCCCTCGCCGAGGCGGTG
>JAKLLM010000045.1 GCA_023150125.1 Zoogloea sp. | reverse complement strand
GCCGCCTCCCGCCGTCGTGGCAGCCCCCGAGCCCGTCGCCCCGGAACCCGAACCCGCCGCACCCCCCGCGCCGGCGCCCGCCAGCGTGGCGGCGGTCGTTGCCGAAGCGGCGCCGGCCGCCGCAGACTCCGGCGAGCCCCTGCCGGCCGACATCGACTGGCACGCCCTGCAGGAGCATATCGGCCTCGGCGGCTTCAACCTCCAGCTCGCCCAGCACAGCGAGCTCGTGAGCGTCGACGGCCGGCTCCTCAAGCTGCGCCTCGCCAACGACCAGCGCCACCTGCTGCAGATCAACCGCAGCGGCCCCGAGAAGCTCCAGGAGGCCTTGTCGGCCCATTTCGGCGTTCCGGTCCGGGTCGCCATCGAGGTGGGCGAGATCGCCACCGTGACGCCGGCCCAGCGTAACCAGGCAGAGAAAACCGAGCGCCACGCCGCGGCGGTCGTCGCCCTCGAGCAAGACCCCTTCGTGCGCGAGCTCATCGCGCGCTTTGACGCGACGCTCGAAGTGGCGTCGGTCAGGCCGCTCTGATTCCCTTTGCATCTCACCCAACCCATCCGGAGAACAGCACCATGATGAAAGGCGGCATCGCCGGCCTGATGAAACAGGCCCAGCAAATGCAGGACAACATGAAGAAGATGCAGGACAGCCTCGGCGGCATCGAAGTCGAAGGCCAGTCCGGCGCCGGCATGGTCAAGGTCACGATGACCTGCAAGTACGACGTGCGCCGCATCGCCATCGACCCGTCGGTGATGGACGACAAGGAAATGCTCGAAGACCTGATCGCCGCTGCGGTGAACGACGCCGTGCGCCGTGTCGAGTCCACCACCCAGGAAAAGATGTCCGGCTTCACCGCCGGCCTCAACCTGCCCCCCGGCTTCAAGATGCCCTTCTGAGGCCCTGACGGCAGCCCCGCGTGAGCACCCCTTCCAGCCTCGACGTCCTCATCGAGGCCCTGCGCTGCCTGCCCGGCGTCGGGCCCAAGTCGGCCCAGCGCATGGCCTTCCACCTGCTGCAGCGGGACCAGCGGGGCGCCGCGCGGCTGGCCACCGCCCTCGGCCACGCGCTCGAGGTGCTGCGCCACTGCTCGCGCTGCAACACCTTCTGTGAAGAAGAGGTATGCGCCCGCTGCGCCAGCCCCCAGCGCGACGCGACCCAGCTGTGCGTCGTCGAGATGCCCTCCGACCTGGCGATGCTCGAGGGCACCCACAGCTATCACGGCCTCTATTACGTGCTGATGGGGCGCCTGTCGCCCCTCGACGGCATCGGCCCGCGGGAACTCGGGCTCGAGAAGTTCCTCGGCCGGGCCTGTGACGGGGTGGTCCAGGAGGTCATCCTCGCCACCAACTTCACCAACGAGGGCGAGGCCACTGCCCACATGGTTTCCGAGCTGCTCAAGAGCCGCGGCATCAAGGTGAGCCGCATCGCCCGCGGGATCCCGGTGGGCGGCGAGCTCGAGCACACCGATTCGGGCACCATCGCCCAGGCGCTGGTCGAGCGCCGCTCCCTCTGAAGCCCACGCGGGCCTTCCCTGCATGAACACTCCATCGAAGCCCCTCGCCGGCGTCAAGGTGCTGGAACTCGGCACGCTGATCGCCGGCCCCTTCTGCACGCGCATCCTGGCCGAATTCGGCGCCGAGGTGATCAAGGTCGAGTCGCCCGACGGCGGCGACCCGCTGCGCCAGTGGCGCAAGCTCCACGAGGGCACGTCCCTGTGGTGGTCGGTGCAGGCCCGCAACAAGCAGTCGATCACCGCCAACCTCAAGCACCCGGAGGGCCTCGCCATCGTGCGCCGGCTGGCCGAGCAGGCCGACATCGTCGTCGAGAACTTCCGCCCCGGCGTGCTCGACAAGCTGGGCCTCGGCTGGGGCGCCCTGTCGGCGGCCAACCCGGGCCTGGTGATGGTGCGCCTGTCGGGCTTCGGCCAGACCGGGCCCTACCGCGAGCGGCCGGGCTTCGGGGCGATCGGCGAGTCGATGGGCGGGCTGCGCTACATCACCGGCTTCCCCGACCGGCCGCCGGTGCGCACCGGCATCTCGATCGGCGACTCCATCGCCGCCCTGTGGGCCGCCATCGGCGCACTCATGGCCCTGCGCCACCGCGAGGTGAACGGCGGGGCCGGGCAGGTGGTGGACGTGGCCCTCTACGAGGCCGTCTTTGCGATGATGGAGAGCATGGTGCCGGAGTTCGACGTGGCCGGCTTCGTGCGCGAACGCACTGGCAACGTGATGCCCGGCATCACCCCGTCCAACACCCACACCACCCGCGACGGCCGCCACATCATCATCGGCGGCAACGGCGACGCGATCTTCGTGCGCCTGATGCGGGCCATCGGCCGCCCCGACCTGGCCGACGACCCGCAGCTCGCCAGCAACGCCGGCCGCGATGCCCGCGCCGCCGAGCTGTACGCCGCCATCGACGCCTGGGTCGCGGCCCACGACGGCGACGCCGTGCTGGCAGCGATGGAGGCTGCGGAGGTGCCGGCCAGCGCGATCTACTCGGTGGCCGACATGTTCCGCGACGCCCAGTTTGCCGCCCGCGGCATGTTCGAGGCGGCAAACCTGCCCGACGGCACGCCGATCCACCTTCCCGGCATCGTGCCCAAGCTGGCCGAAACCCCCGGCGGCACCGAGTGGCTTGGGCCGAAGCTCGGCGAACATACCGAGGCGATCCTGGCCGGGCTCGGTTTCAGCGCCGCGGAGATCCTCGCGCTGCGTGAAAAAGGCGCAATCTGAGCGCTGCCCGGGCGCGGGGCGGGCGCGAGCCGCGCTATCATGCTGCCGTCCTTTGACTGTCCGGATCACACCATGCCCACGATTCTCGTCACCGGCGGCGCCGGTTACATCGGCTCCCACACCTGCGTCGAACTCCTCGCTGCGGGCTACGAGGTGCTCGTCGTCGATAACTTCAGCAACAGCAAGCCCGAGGCCCTGCGCCGCGTCGAGGAGATCGCCGGGCGCAAGCTGGGCGCCTTCTACCGTGCCGACATCCGCGACAAGGCTGCGCTGCGCGAAGTCTTCAAGGCCCACGCCATCGACGCGGTGATCCACTTCGCGGCCCTCAAGGCGGTCGGCGAGTCGGTGGCCAAGCCGCTCATGTACTACGACAACAACATCGCCGGCACCGTCGCACTGGCCGAGGTGATGGCCGAGGCGGGCGTCAAGTCGCTGGTCTTCAGCTCGTCGGCCACCGTGTATGGCGATCCGGCCAGCGTGCCGATCCGCGAGGATTTTCCCACTGGCCCGACCAATCCCTACGGCCGCACCAAGTGGATGATGGAGTTCGTGTTGTCCGACCTGGCCGCCGCCGATCCCGAATGGCGGGTCGCGCTGCTGCGCTACTTCAACCCGGTGGGCGCCCACGCCAGCGGCCGCATCGGCGAAGACCCGAACGGCCTGCCCAACAACCTGATGCCCTACGTGAGCCAGGTGGCGGTGGGGCGCCTGCCCCAGCTGCGCGTCTTCGGCGGCGACTACCCGACGCCCGACGGCACCGGCGTGCGCGACTACATCCATGTGGTGGACCTGGCCGTCGGCCACGTGGCCGCGGTGCGCCGCCTCACCGAGCGCCCGGGCGTGCTCACCGTCAACCTCGGCACCGGCCGGGGCTACAGCGTGATCGAGGTCGTCAAGGCCTTCGAGAAGGCCAGCGGCCGCCCGGTGCCTTTCGAGATCGTCGCCCGCCGCCCCGGCGACGTGGCCCAGTGCTACGCCGAGCCCGGCCTCGCCGAGCGCGAGCTGGGCTGGCGCGCCGAGCGGGGGATCGACGAGATGTGCGCCGACGCCTGGCGCTGGCAGAGTTCCAACCCGGAGGGCTACCCTGATTGAGCTCCGATCTTCCCCCCAGTGATGCCCTCAATGTGCTGGGCGGCCCGCTGCTGGCCTGCAGCTACGACCCGCTGACCGGCTGGCTGCGCACCGGCTGCTGCGAGGCCGACGCCCAGGACATGGGCCGTCACCATGTATGCGTGAAGGTGACCGAAGCCTTCCTCGAGTTCAGCAAGCTGCGGGGCAATGACCTGCCCACCCCGCGGCCCGACTACCGCTTCGCAGGCCTCAAACCCGGTGACCGCTGGTGCCTGTGCGCGCTGCGCTGGCGCGAAGCCTGGGAGGCCGGTGTTGCCCCGCCGGTCGTGCTGGCCGCCACCCACATGGACGCCCTCGAGGTCATCCCCTTCTCGGCCCTGAAGCGCCACGCCTACGAGGCTTGAGCCCGGCACCCACAGGTTCGTGCCTCCTGGCGGACGTGTCGCGCGGCGGCACCTCCGGGGGCGTCCGCTCAGTCGGGCGCCGGGCCGCCCCAGGCGCTTCTGCGACCCCCTCGGGGGGTGGAAGTGGCGCGTGGTGGAGTTTCCGGGGGCCGTCGCGCAGGAGCGCGCCGGGCCGCCCCAAGCGCTCCTGCGACCCCCTCGGGGGGTGGAAGTGGCGCGTAGCGGCACTTCCGGGGGTCGTCACCTCTCCGCAACCCACTCCAGCAGCGCGTCCTGGGCGCCCCTGGCGGCTCCCGCGTTGGGGTGGTTGATCATCAGCACGACCGCGTAGCGCTGCCCGTCACGGGCCAGCACGTAGCCGGCCAGGCTGCGCACGCCGTCGAGGGTGCCCGTCTTGACGTGGGCCCGGCCGGCGGCGGGGCTGCCTGCGAGGCGTCGCCGGGCAGTGCCGTCGATGCCGGCGATCGGCAGCGAGGCCGTCAGCTCGGGCATCGTCGGGCTGCGCCAGGCGCTCTGCAGCAGCTGTCCGAGGCTGCGTGCGCTGATCCGCGCGCTGCGCGAGAGCCCCGCGCCGTTCTCGATCACGAAGCCGCGGGTCTCGACGCCGCCCGCCCGCAGGCTCTGTTCGACGGCCCGTCGCCCTGCCGCGACCGAGTCTTCCCCGGGCTCTGAGCTTGCCCCGAGGGTGGCCAGCACGTGGCGGGCGATCACGTTGTTGGACCACTTGTTCATGTCACGCAGCACCTCCGCCAGGGGGGGAGAACTCGTCTCGGCCAGCGGGCGGGCGTCAGGCGGGGTGTCGCCGGCCCGGAAGTGCCCGCCGATCTCGCCGCCGAGCTCTTTCCACAGGCCGCGGAACAGGCTCTCGAAGAGCTGGTCCGGCGGCAGGGGTGCGAGGTTCCAGTCGAAGGCTTCCGTGCAGCCGGCGGCGAGGCTGCCGCCCAGGCTTAACCTGGTCGCGCGGCCGACCTTGGTGGCGCTGGCGCTGAGCGAGGCGCTGGGGTCGCCGCAGGTGCCGGTGTCGCTGCGGCGGATCCGGTTGTCGATGACGAGGTCGGCCACGAGCGGGTCGCTGCGCACCTCGGTGCCGCCGGCGGTCGGCTGCAGGCGCAGGCGGATCGCCCCGTAATCCACCGACAGGGCATCCGCGCCGGCGTTGTACGGGCGCAGCGGGCGTTGATCGAAGGCCGCCGGGTCGTGGGGCGCGAGGCGGAACAGGCTGCGGTCGGTCACCACGTCGCCGGCGATGCGGTGGATGCCCTGGGCGCGCAGTTCCCGCAGCAGCAGCCACAGGCGCTCCCTCGACAGGCGTGGGTCGCCGCCGCCGGTGACATGGATCGAGCCCTTCAGCACCCCGGCCTCGAGCCCTGCGCGGGTCGAGATGCGGGTCTTCCAGGTGAAGGCCGGGCCGAGGCGCTCCAGCGCCACCTGGCTGGTGACGAGCTTCATTACCGAGGCGGGGTTCATCGCCTCGTCGCTGCGGTGGCTGACAAGCGGGGGGCCGTCACCCAGCTTCTGGACGAGGACGGCGACGGCGCTGCCCGGGACGCCAGCGCGGGCGAGGCTCTCCTCGAGCGGCGCCGGAAGCGTATCCGCCCGGGCTGCCGCGGGGAGCAGCGCGAAAGCGATCAGGAGCTGTGAGAGGCGATTCTGGCAGGGAGGCATCGGGGGGTGAGTGGGCGAACTGCGGGCGGAGCGCGCCGCTGCAGAACGGATTTAATCATCCTTTCCGGCGATGCGCGACTGCCGAAATCCCCAATGCTGGCGCGGGTTTGCGCGGCAAACCTTTTTTTGGATGTGGCTTTTCGGTATACTCGCAAGGTTTTCCGTATTGCGATCTTCGAAGTCTCTTTTATTGAGGTTAGTGGGCCATGAGCGTGGATCAAAAAGTGGATGGGAGTCGGCGCCAGCTGTTGCTGGTGACTTCGGCTGCGGGGGGCGTGGCCGCTGCGGCTGCAGCCGTTCCGTTCGTCGCAAGCCTGACGCCTTCCGAGCGTGCTAAGGCAGCCGGTGCGCCGGTTGAAGTGGATATCGGCAAACTCGCGCCGGGCGAGATGATGACCGTTGAGTGGCGTGGCAAACCGGTGTGGATCATCAATCGCACCAAGGAAATGCTCGACTCCCTCAAGAAGACCGAGGGCGAGGTGAGCGACCCGAACTCCGACAAGCCGATGCAGCCGGAGTACGCCAAGAACGAAACCCGTTCGATCAAGCCGGAAATCCTGGTGGCTGTCGGCATCTGCACCCACTTGGGCTGCTCGCCGTCGGAAAAGTTCAAGACGGGTGCCGAGAGCGGTATCGCCGCCGACTGGCCGGGCGGCTTCCTGTGCCCCTGCCACGGCTCCACCTTCGACATGGCGGGCCGCGTGTACAAGAGCAAGCCGGCACCCGACAACCTCGAGATCCCGCCGCACAAGTATCTGAGCGACGCCAAGATCCTGATCGGCGAAGACGGAAAGGCATAAACGATGACGACCAAATCTCAAGCGGTTCTGGACTGGATCGACGCGCGTTTTCCGCTGACGTCGTCCATCAAGGGCCACCTCACCGAATACTACGCGCCCAAGAACTTCAACTTCTGGTACTTCTTCGGCTCGCTGGCCCTGCTGGTGCTGGTGATCCAGATCGTCACCGGCATCTTCCTGGTGATGCACTACAAGCCGGATGCCTCGCTCAATGCGGCCGGCGTCCCGGTGGCCTTCGCCTCGGTCGAGTACATCATGCGTGACGTGCCGGGTGGCTGGCTCATCCGCTACATGCACTCCACCGGCGCTTCGGCGTTCTTCATCGTGGTGTACCTGCACATGTTCCGCGGTCTGCTCTACGGTTCCTACCGCAAGCCCCGCGAACTCATCTGGATCTTCGGCACCCTGATCTTCCTGGCGCTGATGGCCGAGGCCTTCATGGGCTACCTGCTGCCGTGGGGCCAGATGTCCTTCTGGGGCGCCCAGGTGATCGTCAACCTGTTCTCCGCGATCCCCGTCATCGGTCCCGACCTCTCCGTCGTGATCCGTGGCGACTTCGTGGTGTCCGACGCGACCCTCAACCGCTTCTTCTCCTTCCACGTCATCGCCGTGCCGCTGATTCTCATCGGCCTGGTTGCCGCCCACATCGTCGCGCTGCACGAAGTCGGCTCCAACAACCCGGATGGCGTCGAGATCAAGAAGAAGAAGGACGCTCGCGGCATTCCGCTGGACGGCATCCCCTTCCACCCCTACTACACCGTCAAGGACATCGTGGGCGTGGTCGGTTTCCTGATCGTCTTCTCCTTCATCGTGTTCTTCGCGCCTGAAGGCGGCGGCTACTTCCTGGAGTTCAACAACTTCATCCCGGCCGACCCGCTGAAGACCCCGCCGCACATTGCGCCGGTGTGGTACTTCACGCCGTTCTACTCGATCCTGCGTGCGGTCACCTACCCGCTGTTCGGCATCGATGCGAAGTTCTGGGGCGTCGTCGCCATGGGCGCCGCGGTGGTGATCATCGCCTTCCTGCCCTGGCTCGATCGCAGCCCGGTCAAGTCGATCCGTTACAAGGGCGGCCTGTTCAAGATCATCCTGACGGTCTTCGTCATCTCCTTCTTCATCCTCGGCTACCTTGGCGTGCTGCCCCCCACCCCGGGCCGTACCCTGGTGTCGCAAATCTGTTCGGTGATCTATTTCGCGTTCTTCCTGCTGATGCCGGTGTACTCGAAGATGGACAAGACCAAACCCGTTCCGGAAAGGGTTAGCTGAAAATGAAAATCCGCGGAATCAGTCTCGTGAAAAAGCTCCTGGCTACGGCACTCTTCGCTCCGCTGCTCGCTGTGGCGAGCGGCCCCGAACTGCACCTCGACAAGGCCCCGGTGTCCACCGATCCGGCTGCGCTGGCCAACGGCGCCAAGCTGTTCGTCAACTACTGCCTGAACTGCCACGGCGCCAGCTACATGCGCTACAACCGGCTGCAGCAGATCGGTCTGTCCGAGCAGATGATCAAGGACAACCTGATGTTCACCGCCGACAAGATTGGCGAGCCGATGCGCATCGCGATGCAGCGTGAAGAGGCGAAGGTGTGGTTCGGCGCCGCGCCGCCCGACCTCACCGTGATCGCCCGCTCGCGTGCTTCCGAGTTCGGCAGCGGTGCCGACTGGCTGTACACCTACCTGCGCGGTTTCTATCGCGACAGCGAGCGTCCGACCGGCTGGAACAACGTGATCTTCGAAAACGTCGGCATGCCGCATGTCCTCTACGAGCTCCAGGGCGAGCAGATCGCCAAGGTCTCCGAGGCGGACGACGGCCACGGCGGCAAGGTCAAGACGATCGCCCTCGAGCTGGGCAAGCCCGGCAAGATGTCCAAGGAAGAGTACGACAAGGCCACCGCCGACCTCGTCTCCTACCTGGTCTGGATGGGTGAACCGATGGCCGAAACCCGCAAGACGATCGGCACTGTCGTGTTGGCCTTCCTTGGTCTTCTCTTCGTCCTTTCCTATCTTCTCAAGAAGAATTACTGGAAAGACATCCATTAATCGGCCTGGTTTTGCCGATGCAGTCTCTTGCCGCAACTGAGCAAGACGCACCACGCGCCCGGCGCGTGGTGCGTGATTCAGAGTATCCGTGGGGTAACACAACGATGATGAATTTGTATTCCGGAACGACAGATCCCTTCAGTCACCGGTGCCGTATCGTGCTCTTTGAAAAGGGCATGGATTTCCAGGTGATTGACGTCGATCTCTTCAACAAGCCGGAAGACATCGCGGTCATCAACCCGTACAACCGGGTTCCGGTGCTGGTCGATCGTGATCTGGTGCTCTACGAGTCCAACATCATCAACGAGTACATCGACGAGCGTTTCCCGCATCCGCAGCTGATGCCGCCCGACCCGATCATGCGCGCCCGCGCCCGGCAGCTGCTGCATACCTTCGAGCTCGAGCTGTTCTCCCATATCGACGCCCTCGAGAAGAACCCGAAGGGTGCCGACAAGGAGCGGGCCCACGTGCGCGACCAGCTGACCCAGCTGGCTCCGATGTTCGCCAAGCAGAAGTTCCTGCTGGGCGACGAGTTCTCCATGCTCGACGTCGCCATCGCGCCGCTGCTGTGGCGCCTCGACCACTACGGCATCGAGCTGCCGCGCTCTGCCGCACCGTTGATGAAGTACGCCGAGCGCATCTTCAGCCGCCAGGGCTTCATCGACGCGATGACGCCCTCCGAAAAGGTGATGCGGCGCTGAGTCGCCGTCGGGGCCGTGGGTTCTGCGGCCCCGTCATCGGGCTCTCCTTCTCGTTGTCTCCCCTTGCTCGAAGGTCCGGCTCATGAGTGAAATCTCCACCAAGCCCTACCTGATCCGTGCCATCCACCAGTGGTGTTCCGATCAGGGGCTGACCCCCTATATTTCCGTCGTCGTCGATCACCGGACGCTGGTCCCGCGCCAGTTCGTCCAGGATGGGCAGATCGTCCTCAACGTCAGCGCCGATGCGACCCAGAGCCTGGTGATCGGCAACGAGATGATCGCCTTTCAGGCCCGTTTCGGGGGCGTTGCCCAGAACATCTCCCTGCCCGTCGATAACGTGTCGGCGATCTACGCCCGCGAGAATGGTCACGGCATGGCCTTCGAGGTCGGCGCCGGCAGCTCCGGCGACGACGAGCTCGAGGCGAGCCCGGAGCTCGAGGCGAGCCCGGAGCTCGAGCCCGGCCTGTCCGACGACCCGCTTTCCGGCGCCGCCGAAGAGCCGAGTCCGCCCAAGGGCGGCGGGCGCAGCCACCTCAAGCTGGTCAAGTAGCTTCCGTCCATCGCGCTGCCTTGACGCTGCTTGATCTGGCGCAGGGCACGGCGCGCGCAGAGCCTTTAGAGTCGCGCGCAATCTCTGTCTGAAAGGTTTTGAAATGGCCGCCATGGAATGGACTGAAAAACTCACCCTCGGTCTGGGCCCGATGGACCAGACCCACGTGGAGTTCGTCGATGCCTACAACCGTCTGCTGAGCCTCTCCGGGGCGGAGCTGCTCGCCGCGATGGATGATTTCATCGTGCATACGGTCGAGCACTTCGACCAGGAAAACCGCTGGATGGAGCTGATCGGCTTTCCCGGCTGCCACAAGGCCGAGCACGACCGCGTCCTCGCCGTCTGCCGTGATGTCCGCAAGCGCATGGAGCGTGGCGACACCGCGCTCGGGCGGCAACTGATCCAGGAGCTGCCCCTCTGGTTCGACAACCACGTGGCCACGATGGATGCCGCCCTGGCTTCGTACATCCAGAGCATCGGGTTCGACACCGAGACCGGCGAGATCCGCAACCCGCCGAAGGAGGACTGCGGCGATGGTTCGTCGGCCTGCTGCACGCCGCCGGCAGCAAGCACCACGGTCGAATCTCAGCCCGCCTGAGGCTTCTCAAGCCTGGCGCCTGGCAGGTGAGCATCTTCGATCGGCTCGCCGAAGAGAGGATCCGGGCAGCCCTCGCGCAGGGGCAGCTATCCGGGCTGCCCGGTGAAGGCCGCCCTCTCGAGTTCGACGACGATGCGCTGGTGCCGGCCGAGTTGCGGATGAGCAACCGGATCCTGCGCAATGCCGGCTACGTGCCGCCGGCGATCCTCGAGTTACGTGAGTTGCGCGCCCTGTGCGAGGCCCTCGCGGCAGGGGGCGACGAAGGCGCCTCGGCGCATGCCGCGCGTCGCCTGACAAGCCTGCTGCTGCGGGTCGAGGCGGCCGGATTGTCCCACGTGGCGTCGGCCATCCTGGCCCGTCTGAATTCCCGCACCCAGGCGCCGCCCGCGGCCCCCGAGCCCTTGCCCTGAGCCTGATCCCTCGCGCCGTTCAAGTCCGCGTGCCATGTGACGTTATCAGGCGGACGTTCTACACAGCTTGGGTGGGTGATGTCTTTCGTGCAAGTGAAAAGTGGGGAAATCGAGGTGGGGCGCCCGGTGCCGTGGGCGCTGTACGATGATCGCAAGCAAGTGCTGTTTGCGCAGGGCGTCATCATCGAGTCCGAATCCCAGAAGAAGGCCCTCATCGAGCGGGGCCTGTTCCGCAAACTCGCAAACGGCGATACCCGTTTGAATGCCGAGGGCGGTGACAAGCCCACCGACAATCTCTGCGCCTTCGACGACATCAGGCTGGACATCGGCGACACGCTGCAGCTGCAATCCCAGGGGGAGGGCGCCCAGAGCCGCTTTTACGTGCGGCTCATCGGCTACCTCAAGGGGCGCAGCATCATCGTGACGACGCCGACCCAGGACGGGAAGGTGCTGCTGATGCGCGAGGGGCAGGGCTTCGTGGTGCGGATGTTCTCGGGCAAGAGCGTGTATGCCTTCGGGACCTCGATCCAGAAGGTGGCGAACGTGCCTTTTCCCCATCTGCACCTGAACTACCCGAGCCAGGTGCGCGGCCTGGTGGTCCGGCGTGGCGCCCGGGCGCGGGTCAACCTGATTGCCGCTGTCGTTGGCGCCGACGGCCGTTCCCACGCGGCCTCCCTGGTGGATCTCAGCACCGGCGGCGCCATGCTGACGGCCAGGCAGCCGATGGGCGCGAAGGACGACCGTCTGATGCTGAAGTTTCGCGTCGTGGTAAACGAGATCGAGGAATACCTGAACGTCCCGGCCGTGCTGAAGTCGGTCCACGCCGGCGCGGCATCGGAAGGCGACGTGTCCCAGATCAACCACGGGGTGCAGTTCGACGCACTCCCACACAACCTGCAGGTCGTGCTGTCGGCCTTCGTCTATCGGGTGCTCTTCGAGGAATCCGCGGAGGGCTGAAGCCTCCCCGCGCTCAGCGGGGCTTCAGGAACGGGAAGGCCGGCTCCGGCTGCCTGCCCGCCACGATGTCGGCGATCGCCCGGCCGGAACCGCAGGCGAGGGTCCAGCCCAGGGTGCCGTGGCCGGTGTTGAGGTAGAGCTTGTCGATGCCGCTCGGGCCGATCAGCGGCACGTTGCTCGGCGTGGCCGGGCGCAATCCGCACCAGTGCTCGATCTGGCCGAGGTCGACGGCACCCGGGAAATGCTCTTCCAGCCAGCGCACCAGGGCCGCGCTGCGTTCGGGCCTGGGGCTCAGGTCGAAGCCGTTGAGCTCGGCCGTGCCGGCGACCCGCAGGTGTTGCCCGAGCCGCGAGCACACCACCCGGCGGGATTCGTCGGTCAGGCTCACCCTGGGCGCCAGGCTGCGGTCGATGATTGGCGCGGTGATCGAGTAGCCCTTGACGGGGTAGATCGGCAGTTTCAGGCCCAGCGGGCGGACGAGCTCCGCGCTGTAGCTGCCGGCTGCCAGCACGATGGCGTCGGCACGCATCACGCCGCTCCGGTCGGCCTCGTCGAAGACGCGCACGCCGGCGAGGCTGCCGTGGACGACATCGAACTTGTTCACCCGCACGCCGAACGCGAACCGCACGCCGGCATCGGCGGCCAGCGTGGCGAGCCCCCGACAGAACAGATGCGCATTGCCGCTCTCGTCGTCCAGCCCGTGCAGGGCGCCGGCGAGACGCGGGCCGATGGCTGCGAGGGCGGGCTCGACCGCGACGGCTTCGTCCGGGCTGAGGATGCGCCCCTCGATGCCGAGCGCCTGCAGGGCTTCCAGGCGCTCCGGCAGCCTGGCGGCCTCGGCGGGCGTCTCGAAGAGGTGCAGGATGCCGCCCTCGCGGGATTCGTAGCGGATACCGGTCTCCTGCCGCAGCGCCCGGAGCTGGTGCCGACTGTACAGCGCCAGGCTGGCGACCGCCGCGGTGTTGCGCGCGGCGCGGCGTGGCAGGCACTCGCGGAGGAAGGACAGGCCCCAGCGCCACTGGGCCGCATCGGCCCGGATGCGGAACAGCAGCGGAGCGTCCTCGCGGCCGAGCCAGCGCAGGATGGTGCCCGGCGCCGAAGGGTTGGCCCACGGCTCCGGGTGGCTCACCGAGATCTGGCCACCGTTGGCGAAGCTTGTTTCGAGCCCCGGCCCGGGTTGGCGGTCGACCACGGTGACCTTGCACCCGGCCTGGGCGAGATACCACGCACTTGTGACGCCGGCGAGGCCGGCGCCGATCACCAGAACTTCCATGATGCCCTGCGAAAAGACTCAAAGGAGGGCGGCAGGCGGCCGCCCCGGCGCGAGGTGAGCAATCATAAACGACGGAGGAGGGCGATCCGGGCGATAATCTCGGCTTTAAAGGCCCACTTTTGGAGAAACATGACATGCGTCGAGTCACGCTCACCCAATTTCTGATCGAGCAGCAGCGCAAGGGGCTGATGGACGCCGATCTGCGCCTCCTGATGGAGGTCGTTGCCCGCGCGGTCAAGGCGATCGCCGTCAATGTCTCGAAGGGCGCCCTGGCCGGCGTGCTCGGCGAGGCGGGCAGCGACAACGTCCAGGGCGAGGCCCAGAAGAAGCTGGACGTGATCGCCAACGACATCCTGATCCAGGCCAACGAGTGGGGCGGCCACCTGGCGGCGATGGCGTCCGAGGAGGTCGAGGAGATCCGCCCGATCTCCAGCGACTACCCGCGCGGCGGCTTCCTGCTGCTCTTCGATCCGCTCGACGGCTCGTCCAACATCGACGTCAACATTTCGGTCGGCACGATCTTCTCGGTGCTGCGCTGCCCCGAGGGCGTCACCGCGCCCACCGAGGCCGACTTCATGCAGCCCGGCACTGCCCAGGTGGCGGCGGGGTATTCGGTGTATGGCCCGTCGACCCAGCTCATCCTCACGGTGGGCGATGGCGTGCATGGTTTCACCCTTGACCGCGAGATGGGCAGCTTCATCTACACCCATCCCAACATGACGATTCCCGAGGACACCAAGGAATACGCCATCAACGCCTCCAACGCCCGCTACTGGGAGGCGCCCGTCCAGCGCTACATCGGCGAGCTGCAGGCCGGCAAGGACGGCCCGCGGGAGCGTGACTTCAACATGCGTTGGGTGGCCTCGATGGTGGCCGACGTGCACCGCATCCTCACCCGGGGCGGCATCTTCATGTACCCGATGGACAGCAAGATGAAGGACAAGGGCGGCAAGCTGCGCCTGATGTACGAGGCCAACCCGATGGCGATGATCGTCGAGGCCGCCGGCGGCGCCGCGTCGACCGGGCGCGAGCGCATCCTCGACGTCCAGCCGACCAAGCTGCACCAGCGCGTGCCGGTGGTGCTCGGCTCGAAGAACGAGGTCGAGCGCGTCGTCCGCTACCATCTCGAGGCTTGAGCGGTCTTCCTGTGGCGCGCGTCCCACGCCGGTCCGCCGGACGCCGGCTGGCAGGCCTGGTCGCCCTGGCTGCGTCCCTCGTGGCGGGGGCGGCGGGCGCTGCCGGCGCGGTGAGCCTCCAGGCGCCCGCCGGCCTGCAGCC
>JAKLLM010000044.1 GCA_023150125.1 Zoogloea sp. | reverse complement strand
GTGTGGCCGGGGGCGATCTGTGCGAGGGCCTGCCAGACTCGGAGCTGGAAGGGCGTGCCCTGTGGGGCGAGCGGCAGGGCCAGGGCGCTGCCGGGCCGGTCGATGAAGGCAGCGACCTGGGCGAGGGCGCTGTCGTCGGTGTCGGGCCGGGCCTGGGGGTGGGCGGCGAGCAGGCCGGCGGCGAGGGCGTCTGCGTCGTCGCCCAGGCTGATGGCGCACAGCCCGGCCGGGCTGCGGGCGACGAGGAGGGCGCCAAGGCTGCACTGGCCGACGGCGTAGCGGATTTCGGTGTGGGGCATGCGGGCTCTCCCGGTGGCGTGGGAATGCAAATCTAAGCCTTTTCGATCATCCGAGGCTATCGCGATCAGCAAGACTGGCAATTGGACGGTGGGTGGGTGGCTTGCCACAATTGAGACCAGCAAAACGCAGGAGATTCACCATGAAAACGATCAATACCGCTCGCCATGTTGCCCACGCCAGTGCCCACGACCATCCCGGGCGTTTCTACAGCGGGCTCGCCGTGGTCGCCCTCGGTGCGGGCTTGGGGCTCGCCGAAGTGGCGCGCATGCTGATGGCTCCGTGAATCCGTGTTTCGGGAGTGTCGATGAATCAGCATGAAACTGCGTCCGTCCAGGGCCTGGCCCTGGCGGATGGCAACGTGGCGGCGCTGGCCTGGCGGGACGCCTGGCGCCTGCAGGCGCGCAACCACCCGTGGATGACCGGCGGGCTCGGCCTGGCGCTGGCGGCGATGGCGCTGCTGCTGGGGGCCGGCATCCGCGATGGCCTCTCCAGCGGCGGCGAGCCCCTGCGCCTCGCGCTCCTCGGCGGGCTGGCGGGCTTCGGCGCGACGGCGGTCGGGGCGCTGGCCGGCGTCACGCTGCGCCAGCTGTCCCAGCGGGCAGAGGACAGCCTGCTGGGTTTTGCCGCGGGGATGATGCTGGCGGCGAGTTCCTTCTCGCTGATCCTGCCCGGCCTCGCCGCGGCCAAGGAGATGACCGGCAGCGGCGTGCACGGTGCGCTCACGGTGGTCGGCGGGATGGCGCTGGGGGTACTGCTGATGCTCGGCCTCGACCGCTTCACGCCCCACGAGCACGAGAGCAGCGGCCCCTGCGGCCCGGGCTGCGAGCGCATCGGCCGGGTGTGGCTGTTCGTGCTGGCGATCACCCTGCACAACCTCCCCGAAGGCATGGCGATCGGGGTGAGTTTTGCCCAGGGCGACATGGGCGTCGGCCTGCCGCTCACCAGCGCCATCGCGATCCAGGACATTCCCGAGGGCCTGGCCGTGGTGATGGCCTTGCGCGCGGCGGGGGTTGGCAGTTGGCCGGCAGTGCTGATGGCGGGAGCCTCCGGGCTGATGGAGCCGCTCGGGAGCCTCTTCGGCGCCGGCATCGCCGGTGGCCTGGCGCTGGCCTACCCGGTTGGGCTGGGGCTGGCGGCGGGGGCCATGATCTTCGTGGTGTCCCACGAGGTGATTCCGGAAACCCACCGCAACGGCCACCAGACCAGCGCGACTCTCGGGCTGATGGCGGGTTTCGCGGTGATGATGTTCCTGGACACGGCGATGGGCTGAACGATCGTTTTTGCCAATCCGGAGCACTGCTTTTTGCAATTGGACGGCATGGCCGGGCCGGGGGATACTATCGACGTGTTCCCGCCCTGGCCGGGTGTCCGAGACCCGGGCGGGCCGAAGATTCGATCACCAGGAGACTTCCATGAAAAAGAAAGCGTCCAAGACCGCCGGCCTCGTGATGGACATCGGCATTTCGGCCGACGACCGGGCCGAGATCGCCGCTGGCCTGTCGCGCCTGCTCGCCGACAGCTTCAACCTCTACCTGATGACCCACAACTTCCACTGGAACGTGAAGGGGCCGATGTTCAACACCCTGCACGTGATGTTCATGGAGCAATACACCGAGCAGTGGAACGCGCTGGACATCATCGCCGAACGCATCCGCGCCCTCGGGCACCCGGCGCCGGGCACCTTCAAGGCCTTCGCCAAGCTCGCCAGCATCGAGGAGCCCGAAGGCGTGCCGACGGCCACCGGCATGATCGAGCTCCTCGTCGCGGCCCAGGAGGCCACCGCCCGCACCGCGCGGGGCCTGTTCCCGCTGGTGGACAAGGCCAACGACCAGCCCACCGCCGACCTCCTCACCCAGCGCCTCGAGGTGCATGAGAAGACCGCCTGGATGCTGCGCAGCCTGCTCGAAGAGTGACTTCGCGAGCGGCCACGGTGCGCCGGCCAGCCCCATGAAAAAACCCGGGTTTCCGGGTTTTTTCATGGGTGGATGCGTCGCACGGGGCGGGGTTTCGGATCAGCGCTCCCGCTGCCACAGCATGCCGTGGGTGACGATGAACTGGTACTTGCGGGCGTGCTCGCGGATCACCAGCGGGACTTCCTCTTCCCGGCGCAGCACGAAGCCTTCGTCACGCAGGAAGGCCTTGAGGGCGTCGGCGCTCTTCACCGGCTGGCCGTTGCGTTCGAAGCCGCCCAGCCAGGCCTCCCGCGGCGTGAACTGCTCCAGCCACGAATAGGGCGAGAACAGCGCCACCAGGCCGCCCACGCGCACCAGCCCGCGGGGCCCGCCGAGGCGGCCCAGCAGCGACTTGGGGCTGGGCAGGCGGCACAGCAGGTTGGCCATCAGCACCGCGTCGAGGTCGACCAGCTCGGCCGGCAGCGAGGTGGCGTCGGCCTGGCGGAAGCTCACCCGGGTGCGGTCGATGTCGGCGGCGACGGTGGCCCGCACGGTGGCGCCCAGGTCGCCCTCGTCGCGGCGGAAGTAGTCGAGGCTGCCGTGCTTCTGGAGCTGGCTGGCGGCATCGATGAAGGCGCGGGAGAGGTCGACGCCGAGCACCTCGCCGAAGCCGCGGGCCAGCTCGAAGCTCGCGCCGCCCACCGCGCAGCCGATGTCGAGGGCCCGGGCAGTGCCGCTGCCATATTTTTGCGCGCCGTCGAGAAGCCAGTGGGCGCAGCGCTGGGGGAAGGCGGTGGCGCACTGGGGGCCGCCGGGCCAGGGCATCTGGCTGGCCGGCGTGCCGTGGTGGAGCAGCATGTAGTCGTCGACCATGCGGGAGTCTTCGTACACCTGGCTGCCGGCCTCGGCGGCGCCGAGCTTGATGACGCCGCCGTCGTGGGCGGCCTGGACGACGCGGAAGCCCGAGTGCTGGAAGAAGTGCGGCCGGAAGTGGAAGCGTGACCACACGCTGGCCTCGTCGCCGCAGGAGATCCACGAACCGCCGAGGATCATCTGGTGCTGGCCGTCGTAGCAGGGCGTGGAGAAGTCGTCGTAGTAGGGGTGGACGCGGGCGCCGGGCAGGGGGTTGAAGTCGTCGCCGTGCCATTGCCAGACGTTGCCGAACACGTCGTGGGCACCGCTGGGGGCGGGCCGGCCGGCATCGACGGGCCACGGCGAGCCGTGGGCGAGCTGGCTGTTCCAGCCGGCTTCGCGGGCGAGGGTGGCACCGTCGCAGCGGAAGGCCGGGTCGCTGGCGGCCCAGGCGGGGTCGCGCAGGGCGTTTTGCTCGGCCTCGGTGGGCAGGCGGCAGGGCTGGCCGTCGCGGGTGCTGCGCCAGGCGCAGTAGGCGGCGGCTTCATGGGCGTTGACCTCGGCCGGCCAGTTCCAGGGCATCGGGATGGTCTCGAAGAGGGTGCGCAGGCGGTAGCGGTGCAGGCCGGCGGGGCCCTCCGAGATCCAGAAGCAGGGCCACTTGCTGTTGCGGAAGGCGCGCCACTCCCAGCCGGCTTCGGTCCACCACTGCGGGTCGAGGTAGCCGCCGGCCTGGATGAACTCGAGGAAGGCGCCGTTGCTGACGAGCAGGTTCTCGGCCCGGAAGGCCTGCACCGACACCTGGCGCTGGCCGTATTCGTTGTCCCAGCCGAAGCTGGGCCAGTCGCGCGGCTTGCCGAGGCTGACGGTGGTGGCGGGGATGTCGAGGAGGCGCGCCACCGGGTAGTCGACGCCGGCCTGGGGCGGGAAGCTGGCGTTCTCGGCCGCCGGGTAGAGGGCCGGCCAGGCGGCGGGGTGCTGGACGAGGTGGGCGGGCAGTTCGCGGATCAGCACCGAGGAGGTCTCGAGGTGGATGCGCTCGTGCTCGAAGCCCAGGAACAGCGCCCACAGCGGGTGATCCATGCCGATCGGCGGGTGGCCGTCGGCGAGGTCGGGGTGGGTCGCGATGAGCTCACTCACGGTGGCGTACACCTGCTGCCGGTAGGTGTGGGCCTCGGCGAAGCTGGGCCACAGCATCTCGTTCTTCGACATGTCGTCCCAGCGCATCTCGTCGACGCCGGTCTCGAAGATGCGCTCGAAGTACGGGTTGAGCGGGGCGTCGATGAGGCCGGCGACCCGCAGCTTGTTGATGTAGAGCGCCGCCGGATGACAGTAGTAGAAGATCATCGGATGGCGCAGGTGGTGGTAGGGCGGCCGGTAGAAGGCCTCCTCGCCCTGCAGGCCGGCAAACAGCAGCTCGGTGAGGGTCCAGCCGTTGTCGAAGGCGGCCTGCACCGACTGGCGCGTACAGTTGGCGAGGTTGGGCGCCGGCAGCGCGGTGAGCGTGCCGCCGGGCTGGCAGCCGGGGCATTGCCCGGGGGGCAGGCCGGTCCACCACCAGGCGGCGCGCGGGCCGTGCAGCAGGGCGTCGTGCTCGCCGCGGAGGTTCTGGCGCCAGGGCTCGGCGGTGGTGTGGGCTTGCGACATCGTGGTCTCCTTGAAGTCTGTTGTCCCCGCGGGGCGGGTGTCGTGTCGGTTAGGGGCCGCTTCAGGCAAAGAGTTCGGCCTGTATCGGCCGGGTGTCGGGGGCGTCGGGCTGGGCGTCGCGGCGGCTGAGGGCGGAGGCCCGCACGCCGAGCAGGCGGATGCGCCGCTCCAGCGGCACGCGTCGGGCGCATTCGCCGGCGGCCCGGCGGATCACCCTGGCGTCGCCGGTGGGCGCAGCCAGCGTCTGGTCGCGGGTGACCGTGGCGAAGTTGTCGAAGCGCAGCTTGAGGCCGATGGTCTTGCCGAGGTAGCCCTTGCGCTCCAGGTCGGCGGCGAGCTGCTCGCACAGGCGGGTGAAGCGGGCGGAGAGCTCGGCCTTGTCGTGGCGGGGGTGGAGGTCGCGCTCGAAGGTGGTTTCGCGGGACAGGCTCTTGGGCTCGCTCTCGGTGACCACCGGGCGATTGTCGTGGCCGTGGGCGGCGTCGTGCAGCCATTGCCCGTAGCGGCTGCCGAAGTGTTCCTGGAGCCAGGCCGGGTCGGCGGCGGCGAGCTGGCCGATGCTGGCGATGCCGAGGCCTTCGAGGCGTGCCGCGGCCTTCGGGCCGATGCCGTTGATGCGCTTGGCCGGCAGCGGCCAGATGCGGGCCGGGATGTCGTCCGCGGCGACGATGGTGATGCCGGCGGGCTTGTCGAGGTCGGAGCAGAGCTTGGCGAGCAGCTTGTTGGGGGCGACGCCGATGGAGCACGACAGGCCGGTGGCGCCGCGTACCGCCTGCTGCAGCTCGAGCGCCAGGGCCCGGGCGCCTTCGCGGCTGCCGGCGGGGTTGAGGGCGCTGAGGTCGAGGTAGATCTCGTCGATGCCGCGGTCTTCCAGCTGCGGGGCGATGGCGCGCGCGGCGGCCTTGAAGAGGCGGGAGTAATGGCGGTAGGCGTCGAAGTCGGCGGGCAGCAGGATGGCGTCCGGCGCCAGCTGGGCGGCCTTCATGAGGCCCATGCCCGAATGCACGCCGAGGGCCCGGGCTTCGTAGGTGGCGGTGGTGATCACCCCGCGGCCGCTGTAGCCGCGGAGGTGGGGGAAGTCGTCGCCTTCGATCGGTGCCACCGCGCGCCGGCCACCGACGACGACCGCCCGGCCGCGCAGCTGAGGGTAGCGCAGGAGCTCGACGGACGCGAAGAAGGCGTCCATGTCCAGGTGGGCGATGCTGCGGGGGAGGGAAGGCATGACGAGGCACGAAACCGCAGGGCCTCCATTTTGCACCAGAGGCGGCGGATTCGGCGGGCCCACCGTGGCATCGCGGTCTGCCCGCGTCGGGGGCCGGGAGGGTAGGATTCAAGCGTGCCGGTTGCCCGGGGTGGCCGGAGAGGTGAATCCGGGGAGGTCGTGGGGATGGGAAGGACGATTGGGGCCCTGCTGCTGTCGGCGTGGGCCGCTGCTGCAGTGGGCGCGCCAGGCGAGGCACCGGAGGCCGATTGCGAGCGGGTCGCTCGCCGGCTGGCGCTGGCTCGGGACGAGGTGGATCGGGCGAAGCAGATTTACGACCGGGAGATGAGCCAGGACAGCATGACGGCCTATTACCGGGCGCAGTTCGAGCTTGCGGCGGCAAAAGGGGAGGCCGCGGGCTGTGAGCGCGCGGCAGCGGCAGGCCGGGACGGCCGCGATGCACACGGGCAGTGAGCGGCGGCTGCCGGTGAACGAGAAAACGGCCCGCGCTGCTGGGCAGGGCGGGCCGTTTTTCCGGTCGGGTGACGCCCGGAGGCGTCACCGTCCAAGCGGAATGCCGTGATCAGGCAGCCTTCTTGGAGGACTTGGCCGGGGTGGAGGCGCTGACGGCCTTGACGGTGGCGCTGGTGGCAGCGGCAACGTTGGCTTCGGCGATCTCGGCGACTTGCTTGGCGGCCTTGGTCACGCTGTCGTAAGCGGAGTTGGCGGCGGCGATGGCGGACTTGACAGCGGCGACGGCGACGTCGGAGCCAGCCGGAGCGGACTTGGCAGCCTTGTCGAGGGCGGCGGCGAAGGTCTTGTTGGCTTCAGCGACTTGGGTTTCGAACATCTTGGAAACTTCTTCCTGGGTCTGGGAAGCGATTTCGTAGACGCTGCGGGAGTAGGCGACAGCCTTCTCGACCACCGGCTGGGCCAGGGAGGTTTGCAGGGCCAGCAGCTCTTGCACGTCCTTGGCGGCCATCAGGGCCTTGGCGGAGGCGACGCTGTCTTCCAGAACGGCACGGGCGGTGTTCAGGTTCAGGGCAGCGATGCGCTCGGCGCTGGCGAAAGCGGTGTTGGCCAGGGCCAGCAGGGTTTCGACGTTGGCTTTGTTGGCGGCAACGATTTGCTCGGGGGTGGTGGTCATGACAATCTCCTGGATGAATTGATGCGTGAATTGGTGAAGCCGAATTCTGTCTTTTTGCAGGCACTTGTTTGGTGCGTTGCAACATTGGTTTGAATTATATTCACGTCGGAAGGACTGTCAACAACTTTTTGTTGCGTCGCACAAAAATATTTAAGCTGCCCTTAATCTTTTTGAAAACAAATGCTTGGCTCGGTTTGAAGAGGGCCTTGCGGCAGGCCCGGAAGGGCGTTCAGGGCATGACCCCGCTGTGGGTGGGGTGGCCGGGAACCCTTTGCGCAAAGGGTTCCCGGGCTGCCTCAGGGTTTGGCGGGAGCGTCCTTCTTCTTGGGCTGGAGGGTCACCTGCACGCGCCCCTGCTGGCTCGGCACGGTGGTGGCGTTGGGGCCGTTGGTGACGAGGTAGGTTTCGGTGAGACCGTTGAACTGGATGTACTGGCCCCGCACCTCGTCTTCGCCGCTCTTCACGCGGCCGCGCTGGAAGAACTGGGAGAGTTCGCTGCGGGCGTCGTGTTCGATGCGCTCGCCCTCGCCTTCGACCCACTCGTTCTTGCCTTCGCGCTTCTGGCGGAAGCGGGCCAGGCCACCCTCGCCGCCGGTGGCGATGCCGCGCTGGTAGCCTTCGAGGTCCTGGCTGACCACCAGCTTGTCGCTGCGGATGGTGAGGGTGCCCTGGGTGAGCACCACGTGGCCTTCGAAGATGTGGATCTTGTTCTTGTCGTCGACCGTGACCCGGTCGGCCTCGATGTTGACGGGCTTGCCGCGGTCGGCCCTTTCGGCGTGGGAGGGGGCGGCGGCCAGACTCAGCAGCGCGGCGAGCGCGAGGGGGGCAAACTGCCGGGGAGCGATTTTCATGGTTTCGGCGTCGGGGCGTTTCGATAAAGGGTTCCGCGGACCTGACCCTGCAGGCGCACTTCGCCGATGATGTTGTCGCTTTCCATGCGCTCGGCGTTGATCACGGTCTGACCCTGGGTGAGGGTGACGGGCTTGTCGGCGCGCATCCTTTCGTCCTCGGGCCAGACCGTCATCTGTTCGGTGCGCAGCGTGGATTCGGGCTTGCCGGCGTGGGCGGCGCGGCGTACCAGGACATCGTCGGTGAGGACCACGGTGCTGCCGTCCTTGTTGACCGCGGCGAAGCGCGACTCGACCCACACCGGCTCGGGGCGGTTGAGGTAGTTGAGGCGCGGGTTCGTGAGTTCGGTGGATTCGTCGTCGGCGTAATGCACCATGTTGTCGGCGACGAGGATGTACTGGACCTTGCCGGTGGGGTCGAAGCGGTGCAGCGTGATCTTGTCGGCGCTGAAGTCGGCCTCGTGGCGGGTCTTGTCGGTCTTGGCCACCGGCTCCTGCTGGGTGACCCGATCGAGCCACACCGAGACGCCGGCGAGCAGGGTCAGCACGAGGACCGGGAAGAGGCTGTGGCTGCGGTCTTTCATCACGCTTGGGCGCCTTGCTGCCGCATCAGATGACCTTGGCGAGCATCAGGTCGTGGTGGTTGAGGGCGCCGACCAGGCGGCCCTCGTGGTCGGCCACCAGCAGCTGGCTGATGCGCAGGCGCTCCATCATCTCGGCGGCGGCCACGGCCAGGGCTTCGGGGTGGATCGTCTTGGGGCCGCGGCTCATCACGTCGGCCACCCGGGCGGTGCTGAAGTCGCAGCCACTGGCGAGGGAGCGGCGCAGGTCGCCGTCGGTGTAGATGCCGACGATGCGGTCGCTGCCATCGCCATCGCCGACGATGGCGGTCATGCCCATGCCGGCGCGGGTCATTTCCATCAGGGCGTCGGCGAGCAGGGCGCTTTCGGGCACCCGCGGCACGGCGGGGCCGCTGCGCATCACGTCGGAGACGTGGGTGAGCAGGCGGCGGCCGAGGGCGCCGCCGGGGTGGGAGCGGGCGAAGTCGTCGGCGCCGAAGCCGCGGGCGTCGAGGAGGGCTACCGCGAGGGCGTCGCTGAGGGCCAGCGCCGCGGTGGTGCTGGCGGTGGGGGCGAGGTTGAGGGGGCAGGCTTCCTCGCGGACGGCGCCGTCGAGGTGTACGTCGGCCTCAAGGGCGAGGGGGGAGGCGGGGTTGCCGGTGATGGCGATCAGCCGGGCGCCCTGGCGCTTGATGAGGGGGACGATCTTGAGCAGCTCTTCGCCGGTGCCGGAGTAGGACAGGGCGATCAGCACGTCGTCGGCGGTGATCATGCCCAGGTCGCCGTGGGCGGCTTCGGCGGCATGCACGAAATAGGCCGGGGTGCCGGTGCTGGCGAGGGTCGCGGCGAACTTGCGGCCAATATGGCCCGACTTGCCGACGCCCGACACGATGACACGCCCGCGGGAGGCGAGGATCAGGCCCACCGCGGCCGTGAAGTCGTCGCCCAGCCGGTCGGCCAGCGCGCGGACGGCGTCGGCCTCGATCGCGAGGACGCGACGGGCGAGGTCCAGAATATGGGCAGGCGCAGCGGCGATCGGGGCGGAGCTCATGGCGGCACGGGTATAATTCGGGCGTGGAAGTATAGCAGATCGACTATTCCGCCCCTTTCGGGTGGCCTCCTTCGCCTTATGGTCAATACCCTCGAGCTGGTGCTCGCCCTTCTTGCCGGTGCGGTCCTGGTGGTCGGAATCTTCCGGTCCCTCAACCTGCCGCCGGTTCTTGGCTACCTGATGGTCGGGGCTGCGGTCGGTCCCCACGCGATGAACCTGATGGCCGACACCGGCGGGGCCCGCTACCTGGCGGAGTTCGGGGTGGTCTTCCTGATGTTCACGATCGGGCTGGAGTTCTCCCTGCCGCGGCTGTTCAGCATGAAGCGCATCGTGTTCGGGCTGGGGGCCTTCCAGGTGCTGGCGTCGATCCTGCTGGTGATGGCGGTGGGGGCCCTGGCCGGGCTGGGCTGGGGGGCGGCGTTCGCGCTGGGCGGGACGCTGGCGATGTCGTCCACGGCGATCCTCTCCAAGCTCCTGTCCGACCGCCTGGAGCTGGATTCCAAGCACGGGCGCGAGACCATCGGCGTGCTGCTGTTCCAGGATCTCGCGGTGGTGCCGCTGCTGATCCTGATCCCCGCGCTCTCGAAGCCGGCCGACGTGCTGCTGGAAACCCTCGCGCTGGCGACCGTGAAGGCGGTGGTGGTGCTGGGGCTGGTGCTGTTCTTCGGCCAGCGGCTGATGCGCGCGTGGTTCTTCCATGTGGCGCGCCAGAAGTCGGCCGAGCTGTTCATGCTGAACGTGCTGTTCATCACCCTGGGCCTTGCCTGGCTGACCGAGATGGCGGGCCTGTCGATGGCGCTGGGGGCTTTCCTGGCCGGCATGCTGATCTCCGAGACCGAATACCGCTACCACGTGGAGGAGGACATCAAGCCTTTCCGCGACGTGCTGCTGGGCCTGTTCTTCGTGACGGTCGGGATGTTCCTCGACGTGGGGCAGATCATCGTCAGCCTGCCGGCGGTGATGGCGATGCTGGCGGCGCTGCTGGTGGGCAAGTTCCTGATCGCCGGGGCGGCCTCGCGGGTGCTCGGCAGCGCCCAGGGCACGGCGGCGCGCACCGGCCTGTGGCTGTGCGCCGGCGGCGAGTTCGGTTTCGTGCTGCTGTCGCAGGTGGACCAGGCCCGGCTGCTGTCGCCGGCCCTGTCGCAGGTGGTGGTGGCGGCGCTGGTGCTGTCGATGCTGCTGGCGCCGCTGATCGTCCAGGCGAGCGAGAAGATCGTGCTGCGCCTGGTGCCGTCGGAATGGATGAGCCGCTCGCTGCAGCTCACCAGCATCGCGACCCAGTCGATGTTCGTCGACAAGCACGCGATCCTGTGCGGCTTCGGCCGCAATGGCCAGTATCTCGGCCGCCTGCTCGAGCAGGAGGGCATCACCTACATCGCCCTCGACCTCGACCCGGAGCGTGTGCGCGAGGCCGCGGCGGCCGGCGAGACGGTGGTCTTCGGCGACGCGGCCAAGCGCGAGACGCTGATGGCCGCTGGTATCTCGCGGGCTTCGGTGGTGGTGATCACCTATGCCGACACCGACGCCGCGCTGCGCGCGATGAGCCAGGTGCGCTCGATCTGCCCGAACGTGCCGGTGGTGGTGCGCACCGCCGACGAAGTCGACCTCGACAAGCTCCGCCACGCCGGCGCCGCCGAGGTGGTGCCCGAGTCGGTGGAGTCGTCGCTGATGCTGGCCTCCCACGCGCTGGCGCTGGTGGGGATTCCGCTGCCGCGCATCCTGAAGCGCATCCGCGAGATCCGCGCCGAGCGCTATCACCTGCTGCGCGGCTTCTACCGGGGCGGCGAAGCCAACGGGGAGGCCCTCGAGGAGCGCCAGCAGATCCGCCTGCACTCGGTGGTGCTCGACGCCGGCGCCTACGCCATCGGCAAGACCCTCGCCGACCTGCGCCTGCATGAGCTGGGCGTCGAGGTGAGCGCCCTGCGCCGGCAGCGCGTGCGGATCGTCGAGCCCGCCGTCGAGACGCGGCTGGACATGGATGATGTGCTGGTGATGCTCGGCACCCCGTCCCAGCTGGCCAACGCCGAGACGAGGTTGTTCAAGGGGCTTTGAGGCACGCAGACCCGGCTGCAGCGCCGGATCTCACCGCGCGCACCTGCCGAGCCGGCTTCCCCGGCAGACTCCCTTCGCTCCCGGCGGCCGTCCCGTGAAAACGCCTGGCCGCCCCGGGTTTCCCCGGACTCTCTCGGAGGGCGGACTTGGCTTGCCCGGCGCTGTAGGCCGCCCCGGGGAAACGCCGGGCCGCCCCAAGTTTCCCCGGATTCCCTTGGGGAGCGGGCCGGGCTTGCCCGGCCCTGGGGGCCGTCCCGGGGAAACGCCGGGCCGCCCCAAGTTTCCCCGGACCCCCTCGGGGGGCGGGCCGGGCTTGCCCGGCCCTGGGGGCCGTCAATACGCCGCGCAGACCGTATAGATACCCGCGTCGGTGAGGTCGGCCGGGGCGATCGCGGTGCCGCTGCTGGCGCCGCTGGCGAGCAGGCGGATCGTTCCGCTGGCCGGCAGGCCGTCGTCCATGGCGATGTCGATCTGGCGGGCGAAGCTGCCCGAGAGGTTGTCCTGGCAGATGAAGAAGGTGCCGCTCCAGCCTGCGATGGGGGTGATGCCGGTGACGCCGAGGCGGCCGCCTGCCGCGTTGCGGGGCAGCCAGTCGGTGATCACGACGCCGTCGGTGCCCGGGCTGCGCCCGTCGCCGGTGGCGAGGTTGGCCAGGCGGACGTGCTGCCACAGCAGCACGGTCTCGTCGGTGGCGGTGGTGGAGTTCCAGGCGCCGTCGATGCGCCCGTTGCCGCTGCTGCCGCCGGTGCTGGCCCGCACGGCGCCGGCCAGCCGGTTGGCTACGCCGGGGTCGTCGCCGGGCATGGCGCGAAAGCGGTCTTGATAGGCGAAGACGTGGGTGGAGGTGTTGCGGAAGTCGCTGATGATGCTCTTCACCTTGGCGCTGTTGATCAGCTCCTGGCCCTTCAGGACGCCACCGAGGAGGAGCCCGATGATGACCATGACCACTGCGATCTCGACCAGGGTGAAGCCTTGCTGCCGTTTGTCCATGGAGTCCCCCTTGCTGGTGAGCGGCATCCGGTGGGTGCCGTCAATGTCAATACTATATGCTGCGGGGGATGCGTGATGCAAATGGGCTTTCAGGCGGCCCGCACCGGGGGGCGGGGGAGAGGCGGCGTGGCCAGGATGCGCGGGCTGCGCAGCCGATACACCGGCACGTAGCCCTTGCCCTTCAGCATCAGCAGCACCGGCTTGGCGAAGACGAAGGCGCCGCGCACGCGTTCAAAGGTGCGCCCGTCGCACTGGATCACGCCGGGTTCGCCCTCGGTGCACAGCCGGTGGGCCAGGTTGACGGTGTCGCCCCACAGGTCGTAGATGAAGCGCCCGCGGCCCACCACGCCGGCCACCACCGGCCCGGAGGCGATGCCGATGCGGAGCTCCAGGCTGAGCCCGTCGGTGAAGCTGTGGTCGCGCAGGGCGGCCTGCATGTCGAGGGCCAGGGACGCCATCGCGGCGTGGGCTTCGTGGGGGTGGGCGTTGAGCCCGCCGGCCACCATGTAGCCGTCGCCGATGGTCTTGATGCGCTCGAGGCCGCGCTTCTCGCACAGCTCGTCGAAGCGGCAGAAGATGCGGTTGAGCATCTCGAACACCTTGACCGGCGCCATGCCGCTGGCGATGCGGGTGTAGTCGACGATGTCGGCGAACATCACCACCACCTCCGGGTGGCCGTCGGCGAGGGTGCCCGAGCTGTCCTTCAGGCGCGCGGCGATCGGCGCCGGCAGGATGTTGAGGAGCAGGCGCTCGGAGCGTTCCTTCTCGAGGCGCAGCTGGTGATGGGCATCGGCCAGCTTCTCGCGGGTGCGGCCGCGCCGGCCCTGGGCGTAGCGCAGCTGCAGGTAAAGCACCGACGAGACGAGGGCGACGTGCAGGGCGATGAAGGCACCCGCTTCGCCGTCCGGGCGCGGGAGGCTCGCCGAGAGCGCGGTGCCCAGCAGGAAGCCGGCGAACCACCCGCCCGAGCCGGCCACGCGTCCGCACAGCAGCGCGGCGGCAGGCGCCAGCAGGCCCCACAGGGCGAGGCCCGAGGTGCCGGGGCGGGCGCCGATGCCGAGCTGGGTTGCTACGGGGAAGGCCAGCAGCAGGCCGAGCTGGATGAAGCGATAGAGGCCGAACCAGCGGTGGCCCGCGAACAGCAGCAGGTTGGCGAGCACCAGGGCCGGCACGGCCAGGGCCGGCAGCACCGGAAAGCCCGCATCCATGGCCTTGCACACGCCCAGCCACGCCAGCGCCGCCAGCGCGAAGAGCAGGCTGCCGAGGTTGAGGAGGGTCTTGCCGAGGCGCAGCTCCTCGTCGTCCTGCGCCTGCACGCCGGCGCGGAGGAGTCGCTGCAAGAAAGGGGGGGCCTTGATGGCCGGCATCGGGTTTCCTGGGGGGTGGGATGCCGCAAGTGTCAGGCCGCCGGGAAAGCCGGGTCAACTCCGCCCATCCGTAACTTTCGGGAAGATTGTGGCGGGGCCTCAGGGCAGGCGGCCGGCGCTGATCAGGCGGTGGGCGATGAGGTTGGGCGACAGCCAGCTGACCCGGTCGTCGAAGGCACCGCCGGGGGCGCCGGGGTTTTCGGAGGCCGGCCGGGCGTAGAAGAGACGGCCGTCGGGGCCGGCGTTGCGGGCTTCGTCGCTGCCGGTGGGCGGGGTGAGGGCGTTGCCGTCCTGGTCGGTGGCGCCCAGCCCGTTGGCGCCGTGGGACAGGATGACCACCGGCGTGCGCCCGCCGTCGGTGGTGAGGAAGAGTTCGGTGCCGTCGATGTTGCGGGTCTTGATGTCGATGTCGCCGTCGGCGAGGTTGGCCTTCTCGCCGACGACCGTGTGGCGGATGTCCCACACGTATTCGCGGGCGACGGCGTAGCGCAGGCGGCGCGACCAGCCGTCGACGCCCGCGATGCCGAGCGTCGCCCACGGCAGCAGGCCGACGTTCTTGCGGCATTTGCGTGGGTCTTCCCGGTCTTCGGCGCCGTCGGTGGCGCTCTTGGCAGGGCAGGGGAAGTAGCCCTTGCGGACCACGTGGCCGAGCAGGGCGTCGCGGGCTTCGTCGAGGGCGGCGTCG